>NZ_JAKRFQ010000009.1 GCF_022347985.1 Photobacterium sp. OFAV2-7 | reverse complement strand
GAGGCCCGAAGGTCCCCCTCTTTGCTCCGAAGAGATTATGCGGTATTAGCCATCGTTTCCAATGGTTATCCCCCACATCAGGGCATATTCCCAGGCATTACTCACCCGTCCGCCGCTCGCCGCCCATGACGTCCCCCGAAGGTTCGGTCATGTCGCTGCCGCTCGACTTGCATGTGTTAGGCCTGCCGCCAGCGTTCAATCTGAGCCATGATCAAACTCTTCAATTAAAGTTTTGTTGTTACCGAAGTAACGGCTCAATGAATACTGTTAATTCATTACCGAAGTAATGAATGAATTGACTGTGGATACTAAAAGTATCATTGGTCACTCAGTTTCATTGATAAATCTTTTGACTAATCATTTCACGAGTGCCCACACAGATTGCATGGTCAAATTGTTAAAGAACAGACTGACTTATCGTTGCTGGCTCAGCGCCTTGCTCCGTGTCAATGAGGTCGCATTATAGAGAGTTCGATCACGTTGGCAAGGGGCTTTTTGAAATAAATCTGTCATTTTAGCTTAAGCGCGCAATTATCGAACAATCACGCACTTTTTGATGCAAATCACACCATGGCTTCGCTATTCTCATCTATATAAATAAGAAAAGGTCACTGTCATGCCATCTTCATTACGCCCCTATAAGGGAATTTACCCGACACGTGCTAATAATGTGTACGTTGACGACTCAGCAGTGTTAATCGGCGATATTCTATTAGAGGATGACGCCAGCATTTGGCCTTTGGTTGCCGCGCGCGGCGATGTAAACCACATCCGCATTGGTGCTCGTACCAATGTACAAGATGGCTCGGTGTTGCACGTCACTCGTAAATCAGCGGAGACCCCAAATGGCCACCCGTTAATTATAGGCGATGATGTGACAATCGGTCACAAGGCAATGTTGCATGGTTGTCAGGTCGGGAACCGGGTATTAGTCGGCATGGGCGCAATTTTACTCGATGGCGCTGTTATAGAAGATGATGTCATCATCGGAGCGGGAAGTTTAGTGCCGCCAGGGAAACGCTTGGCTAGCGGTTATTTGTATGTCGGCAGCCCAGTCAAACAAGCCCGTCCCCTCAGTGATAAGGAACGGGCTTTCTTGCCAGCTTCCGCCGACAACTATGTCCGGCTGAAAAACGAATATCTTGCCGAGCAATAATCAAGATTAGTTAATCTCGATATCCCCACCTTGATTGAACTCTTCATCTTCGATCATCGTCTCTGCCAACTCTTCCAAGTCAAAGCGGTTGGCAGCAAAGACACTAAGGATATCGGCTTCTTCGACCAGCGGTTGCGCCGCTTTTTTCTGAAGCCAGGAAAGGCTTACCCAACAAGTAATTAACGCCCCTGCCTGCTGGGCCGGAAAGTTAACCGCTTGTTTTTCGCTGTCCCACAACTGGATATCAGCAAATAATATATCTTGATTCATATTTATTCCTGCATTGCTCGGCGTAACTCATTTTTCACCTGCTTGGCTCCCGGGCGGATCCCCCGCCACAGCATAAAGCTCTCAGCCGCCTGGCCAACCAGCATACCCAGGCCATCTAATGTTTTGCCTGCGCCCAGATCTCGGGCCCACTGGTTGAAAGCCGTCAGCTTCGGGCCATATACCATGTCATAACAGGTAACAGCCGGCTTAATCAGTTTATCGGAAATACCAGGTAGCTGGCCGCTAAGTCCCGCAGATGTTGAATTGATGATCACATCAAAGTTTGGTTCTTCCAACGCTTCCAGTGCCATGGCATCAATATTGCCATACCCTGAAAACAACTCGGCCAACTGCTCGGCTTTGGCCAATGTCCGGTTTGTCACGACCAGCTGTTCGGGCTGTTGCGCCAGGATAGGCAAAATCACCCCACGAGCAGCACCACCAGCCCCGATTAACAGAATGCGTTTACCGGCCAGCTCTACTTGGTTTTGCAGCAGATCCTGCACTAAGCCTTCACCATCGGTGTTATCGCCCAGAATCACACCATCATCCAGTTTTTTCAACGTATTCACAGCGCCCGCCAATTTAGCCCGCTCCGTCAGTTGAGAAGCATACTGATAGGCATCTTCTTTAAAGGGAGCCGTAATGTTGCAGCCGCGACCACCAGAGGCAAAAAAGTCATCAGCAGCCGCCTTAAAACCATCAACAGGTGCAAGCTGTGCGGTATACGTCATGGCCTGAGCGGTCTGGCGAGCAAACAAAGTATGAATATAGGGGGATTTACTCTGGGCAATCGGATTGCCGAAAACAACGTACTTATCCATGTGGCTATGCATTCCAAATAAAACAGGGTCGATAAATCGACCCTATCATTGCTATATCACAAGCTCAAACGTTTCGTATCCGGTTACCACTCTCGCGGTTTGAGGTAATGTTGATACAACTCTGCCTCAGGCGTTCCCGGCTCAGGCTCGTAGCAATACTCCCAGCGGGCCAGCGGCGGCATGGACATCAAGATAGACTCTGTCCGGCCACCACTTTGCAGGCCAAACAAGGTACCGCGGTCATACACCAGATTAAATTCGACATAACGCCCACGGCGATAAAGTTGAAAATTACGCTCTCGCTCACCAAACGGGGTAGGGTGGCGCTTTTCAACTATCGGCAGATACGCATCAATATAGCCGTTGCCGACTGCCTGCATATAGCTAAAACACTTTTCAAACCCCCATTGGTTGAGATCATCAAAGAACAATCCGCCAACACCGCGGGTTTCATTACGGTGAGGCAGGAAGAAGTATCTGTCACACCATTCTTTATGCTGCTGATACACATCCTCGCCATAAGGGGCACACAAGGCTTTTGCAGTATCGTGCCAATACTGGCAGTCTTCTTCGAAAGGGTAGAACGGGGTTAAATCAAAGCCACCGCCAAACCACCACACCGGGGCTTCACCTTCCTTTTCGGCGATAAAGAAACGGACATTGGCATGCGAGGTAGGCACATAAGGGTTATTAGGATGAATAACCAGAGATACCCCCATTGCCTCAAAGCTGCGCCCCGCCAGTTCCGGCCTGTGGGCCGTAGCCGATGCCGGCATTTTGGTACCGAACACATGAGAGAAATTGACGCCGGCCTGCTCAAACACCTGCCCCTGGCGCAATACCCGGCTGCGACCACCACCGCCTTCCTTTCGCTCCCACTGATCCTGTTCGAAAACAGCCGCACCGTCTTGCTGTTCTACAGCCTGACAAATACGGTCCTGCAGATCTAACAGAAACGCCTTTACCGCTTGTTTGCTGACATCTTGCATATTGTTTTTATCCTTGGCGGAAAACTTCCCCTGTCTGGGCGTCACGGATCTCAGAAGGATTTTGTCGTCCTCCTGTCTCCCCTTGTAAAATAGCCGGTAAATACTGGCCTAACTTTTCTTTCACTTCTTCTGCGCTGCGTCCCGGCTCCTGTCCTGTCAGGTTAGCACTGGTTGAGGTCAGCGGCTTACCAAACTGGCGACATAACTGCTGCACCAGCGGATGATCGGTCACCCGAACGGCTATGGTAGAAAACTGGCCGGTAAGAAAACTCGGTACTCCGGCCTTGGTTGGCATCACCCAGGTAACCGGCCCCGGCCAGGAGGATTGAATCCGCTGCATTTGCTCGGTAGTTAGCTGGCTATCATCAACATAAGGCTTCAACTGCTCATAGTCGGCAGCAATCAAGATCAGCCCTTTTTCGACCGGGCGTTGTTTCAGTGCCAGAAGCTTCTGTACCGCTTGCTCATTATCGGGGTCGCACCCTACACCAAAAACCGCCTCGGTAGGGTAGGCAACAACCTCACCTTGCTGAAGGGCAGCAACTACTTGCGCTAAATTTTCCACATTATCCTCATTATTGATCCCAGCTGACGCCAGATTTAACCATCTGTTTACCTATTTTACCCACTCCAACCTCGCAACTCCATGCTCGTAACATAATGAGACAAAATCACTGACGCAAACGTTTTCCTTCTGAAAAAATCACCGTATAATGCGCGCAAAAGTATTCACGCCTTCATATTATGCAACCCAAAGGAGATAGGGATGAAAGTTGGGATTATCATGGGCTCCAAGTCTGACTGGCCAACCATGCAGCATGCAGCTGAAATGCTAGATCGCTTCAACGTGCCTTATGAAACCAAAGTGGTTTCTGCTCACCGTACTCCACATCTACTTGCCGAATATGCCGAAACAGCCCACGAGCGCGGGATCAAGGTCATTATTGCCGGTGCCGGCGGTGCTGCACACCTTCCCGGCATGACAGCAGCTTTCACTAGCGTACCGGTACTGGGGGTGCCTGTTCAGTCCCGTGCACTCAAAGGGATGGACTCACTACTTTCTATCGTCCAGATGCCAAAAGGCGTCGCAGTCGGTACCCTGGCTATTGGTGATGCCGGTGCGGCGAATGCCGGCCTGCTCGCCGCGCAAATCATTGGCACCCAGGATGCCACAGTGATGGCCGCCGTTGATGCGTTCCGCAAAGAACAAACCGACACGGTGTTGGACAATCCAAATCCAGCAGAGGATGCATAATGAAGGTTTTGGTACTTGGAGCCGGACAACTGGCCCGTATGATGGCACTGGCCGGGGCTCCGTTAAATATCGAAGTCTTCGCCTACGATGTCACTAGCGGTCATGTGGTCCACCCACTGACTCAGCAGCTAATGATGAAAGGGCTGGATACCGCCATCACCTATGCCAATGTCATTACCGCAGAGTTTGAGCATATCCCGCACGATATTCTTGACGCCTGTGCTGCCAGCGGAAAATTTCGACCGACCACCGAGGCCATCAAGGCTGGCGGTGACCGCCGTCTGGAAAAACACCTGCTTGATCGCGCTGGCGTTGCCAATGCAAAGTACCAACTCGTCAACACCCGTGACGATCTAGAGCGTGCCATCGACACGGTCGGACTTCCTATGGTGCTAAAGAGTGCCCTGGGCGGATATGACGGGAAAGGGCAGTGGCGCCTAAAATCCCAGGATGATGTTGAGCCTGTCTGGCAAGAGATAAGCAACTTCCTCGAAGAAACGCCTAATCAGGCTATTGTTGCCGAAGAATTCGTCTCGTTTGACCGCGAGGTCTCGCTGATCGGTGCCCGTGGCAAGAACGGCGAGATCGCCATCTATCCACTGACAGAAAATATTCACAGTAACGGTGTTCTCAGCCTGTCGGTTGCACAAGAAGGCAACCGCGAGCTGCAAGCCCAGGCTGAAACCATGTTCCGGGCACTGGCCGAGTCGCTCGACTACATCGGGGTACTGGCCATTGAGTTCTTTGATGTGGGCGGCAAGCTACTGGTCAATGAAATTGCTCCCCGAGTCCACAACTCCGGTCACTGGACCCAGCAAGGTGCTGAAACCTGCCAGTTCGAGAACCACCTCAGAGCCGTATGCAACATGCCGCTAGGCGATACAAGTCTGCTGCGCCCAACAGCTATGGTCAACATCCTCGGCGAAGACACATTGCCAGATACGGTGATGGAACAAGCGCAATGCCATATTCACTGGTACGGCAAAGAAAAACGTCCCGGACGAAAAATGGGCCACATCAATGTCTGCGCCAGCTCCACGGCAGATCTGAAAACCACATTGGAAACTCTCGCCGATCAATTAGATCCCGTCGCTTTTCCTGCTGTTCGCTATTAGGCAGCCGGTACACCCCAATACTAAAAAAGCCAGCATCAGCTGGCTTTTTATATCAATAACCGTTTCTTAATCTTGATAGGCATGACACTTTCTGTCGGCACACTGGTACTTCACACCACTCGCCAGTTTTTTCTCAATCAGCAAGCCAAATCCACAAGCCTGGCACTGGCCTGCAACCGGCTTGTTATTCACTGCAAAGCGGCAGCCCGGGTATTGATCACAGGCATAAAACAGTTTTCCGTAGCGAGACTTACGCTCCATAAGGTGCCCCTTGCCACATTGCGGGCAAGTCAGCTTGGTATCCTCAGCCTTTTTCTCGGGCGATTCGATATGCTGACAGTCCGGATACCCTGCACAGCCAATGAACATGCCATATCGCCCCTGGCGAAGCAGCAATTCGTCACCGCAATCCGGGCAGGGTTTGCCCAAGTATTTCACCACATGGCCATCATTGTGGTTCAGCGACTTGATGTAGTCGCACTCGGGATAACCAGAACACCCAAGAAAAGGACCGCGCTTGCTATTGCGGATAACCAGCTCCGCCCCACACTGGGGACAGCTCTGCTCCTGCTCCAACGCATGCTCATGAGCTGAAAACAATTGATCGTTAATTTTACCAGTCATACAACTCTTTATTCGCCAGCCAGAGAGGAGTCAATTAGTGGATATACCCGTCTTCCGCACCATATAACAGCTCTTCCATCTGGCTATAGGCACTTTCATTACCAGGCGCATTAAACAGCACCATCAAAATAATCCACTTCAGATCATCTAGGGCAAATTCTGAGGTTTCCAGCTCCATCACCCGGTCAATAACCATCTCACGGGTATCGCCACTCAGTACATGGATCTGCTCAAGATAAGTAAGGAAGCCACGGCAGGTAATATCCAGCCGAGCCATTTCCTGGGCGGTGTATACACGAATAGAAGTGACAGCACTGTTATTCATGTAAGGAGTGTTCTCGGTGTCTTGCAACGCAGCCAGCTTCTCTAACCATGTCAGAGCTTTATAGATATCGTCCTGATGAAAGCCTGCACGCAGAAGCTCGTCTGAAAGTTCGTCCTGATCAACCAGCAACTCCACATCGCTGTGGATATAGGTTTCAAACAGGTACATAAGGATATCCATCATAACTAGCCCCTCCTCGTTCTGATATAGCCACCGGGCACTGTAGTGACAACACCTTGCAATTCTAATTCCAACAATTGCATCATAACTTCATGTACGGGTTGTTTACAGCGTTCAGCAACTACATCTACGGGTGTTGCTTCATTGCCTACGTTAGCCAACACCGATGAAAATGGCAATTCCTCATTTTCAGGTTGCGGTAACGATGAGTCTAACTGGTTATTTTTCACACACTCCGTCAGCGTACCAACCTCTTCAAAAATATCGACCGGGCTTTCTACCAATTTAGCACCAGATTTAATTAATGCATTACATCCTCGGCTTCCCGGTGAATGAATCGAACCGGGAAGGGCAAAAACTTCCCGCCCTTGTTCCAATGCGTAACGCGCTGTGATTAATGAGCCGCTTCTTTCGGCAGCCTCTATCACTAATACGCCAACGGACAACCCGCTGATCACTCGATTGCGCCGGGGAAAGTTTTGCGGACGAGGTTTCTCATCCGGCCAGAACTCCGACACCAAGGTGCCTTGCTCGATAATTTTACCTGCCAGCTCCCGGTGGCGGGCAGGGTATATCTGTTCCAGTCCCGAGCCCAACACGGCAACTGTCGCACCACCATTTTTTAACGCTCCGTAGTGCGCCTGCCCATCGACGCCAAGCGCCAGACCGCTGGTGACAACATAATTTGCGGCGACCAGCGATGCAGCAAATTCATAGGCCGATTCACGACCATCAATACTGGCTGAACGACTGCCAATCACGGCTACCTGAGGTTCATGCAGCCAATGAGGTTCACCACGAACAAATAATAGGGGAGGGGCCGACGCTATTTCTCTCAGCAATGGCGGATAACCGGGCGAGTCCAGCGTCAAGATGGTATGCCGGTCGCATTCGGCCCACTCCAGACAACGTTCAATACGCTGGTACTGCGGCCGGAGCAAACTGGATACCTGCTTAGGCTTGAGTCCGATAGCCTGGAGCTGTTCGGCTGACATCCGGCAAAGCTGCTGCGGCGTTGCATGTTGCAATAACTGACTGATTCGATTCCCACCCAGATACGGTACTGCAGCCAGGGTTAGCCAACTCTCGAGATCACTCATCATAACGGCGCATCGGTAGCAGGCGGCGGCAAGGCCAGTACAGTTGGCACAAAAGGTTCAGTCGCCTTCATGACAACTGCCAGGCTAAAGTGCTCATACGGCCGGATCACCATGACCTCCCCAAGCCCAATCTTGCTCAATGGATACTGATTGCAGATATAACGACTGGTTTTGTACTGATACCCGCCTTTTTCACCTTCCACCACAGCGCCGGACCGATACAGACGAAAGACATTACCCGCCGATACATTGTCCAGGTGACCGCGATCGATCACGACAACATCCGAGACGGCAATATAGCTCTGGTTGTCGAAGTGGCCTAACAACATAGCCCGGGTGTCCCGTGGCGGCTCGGAGGGGACAAAACTGAGCGAGCTTTGTGTGCCGGACAAAGAAGCTGGCAGCAACACATCATTTTGACGGAGTTCCTGGCTAAGTGACTGGAGACGGACCTGGCTGAGCTCCTCTGTAGTTCCAACGACGGTTACCTTGGCAATTTCTTTCAGTCCCCTGACCGGATCGATATCCTCTCCCTGTGATAGCTGCCGGGTAAATACCTTTCCGGGTCGATACACCCACCAGTCACCAGGCTCCAACACCGAATCAACCCATATTGCATCGCCGGGTGACATATAACTCTTTTCCTTGCTGTCCCCCAGCACTCTCGGCAAGCGCTCGACATCGCCCGCGGTCAACAGCCGGTGTTCGGCCAGATAGGGCAGTAACACCGATGCCTGCAAGGTCGTGATTGGCGATCGTTTAACCCGGATACTCGGCGAGAGCTTGACCACCTTTTTCTTCAGCAGGTGAGGCTGGCCATTGCGTAAGACAAGGCGGAGCTGATCTCCGGGATAAATCAAATGCGGATTATCAATATAGGAATTGGCCTGCCATAGTTTGGGCCACAGCCACGGGTTGGCGAGGAAACGGGCAGAGATATCCCATAAGGTATCACCTTCTTTCACGGTATATTCCGACGGAGCGCTGGCTATTACCTCCGGCTGAGAAGCATTGGCCCAGCTCGACATCGGCAGGATCAGCCCCCAGAGTAACACAAACAGCCTCACGCATTATCCTCCCGAAACATACACTTATATTCACTATCAATTGAAAAGTGGCACCTCTGACGGCTGGTGTCTACGGCTGCCAACAGCAATGACACAGTTTTTCGGCACACTTCACTGCCAGTGGCCTCGCTTTACACCCGGGCACGCGTGATTGTGCTCCCGGCAGACAGTTTTGCGGAAAGATGAAAGCCCAAGAGTGCAAACATTCGTTGCCAATCAGCAAGACTCGCATCATCTAATCCCGTCAGGTGCTATTATTTGCGCTTTAAAATGACTAGAATTAGAGCAAATAAGCTACGTTAGTTTTCAGCACTGTCTATTTTTACGAGTACCTATGTCTGTATTGCAAGTATTAACATTCCCTGATGAGCGCCTGCGCACCGTCGCCAAACCTGTTGAAGCCGTCACACCTGAGATCCAAAAAATTGTCGATGACATGCTGGAAACCATGTACGACGAAGAAGGCATTGGCCTGGCAGCGACTCAGGTTGATATCCATCAGCGTATCGTCGTGATCGATATTTCTGAAGAGCGCAATCAGCCAATGGTACTGATCAATCCTGAGATCACCGAAAAGCGCGGTGAAGACGGGATTGAAGAAGGCTGTCTGTCTGTTCCAGGTGCACGAGCACTTGTGCCGCGTGCCGCGGAAGTATCCGTCAAAGCCCTTGACCGCGACGGCAAAGAATTCACTTTCGACGCTGACGATTTACTCGCTATCTGCGTCCAGCACGAGCTGGATCACCTGGCCGGCAAACTGTTTGTTGACTACCTGTCGCCTCTGAAGCGTCAGCGCATCAAGCAAAAGCTAGAGAAAATTAAGCGTTTCAACGAAAAGAACCAATAATCGAGGTTACCTTGAGCAAACCGTTACGTATTGTATTTGCTGGTACCCCAGACTTCGCCGCCCGTCACCTGGCGGCGTTGTTGTCTTCACAGCATGATGTTATTGCCGTCTATACCCAGCCGGACCGTCCGGCAGGGCGCGGCAAAAAATTAACCGCCAGCCCGGTCAAGAATATCGCTCTTGAGCACGATATTCCGGTTTATCAACCAGCCTCGCTGCGCAATACCGACGCCCAGCAGGAACTGGCGGCCCTCAATGCCGATATCATGGTTGTTGTTGCGTATGGTCTATTGCTGCCGACAGAGGTGTTAGAAACACCAAAGCTTGGTTGTATCAACGTCCACGGCTCTATTTTGCCACGCTGGCGTGGTGCCGCCCCGATCCAGCGCTCTATCTGGGCCGGCGATACAGAAACCGGCGTTACCATCATGCAGATGGACGAAGGACTGGATACCGGCGATATGCTGAAGATTGCCACCCTGCCAATCGAGGCAACCGATACCAGCGCCACCATGTATGAAAAACTGGCCGAGCTGGGACCGGATGCACTGGTTGACTGTCTGGCCGATATCGCGGCAGGAACCGCCGTACCCGAAAAGCAAGATGATGAGCTGGCCAACTACGCCAAAAAGCTCAGCAAAGAAGAAGCCAAGATCGACTGGTCGATGGACGCAGCCGCTATCGAGCGTTGTATTCGTGCCTTCAACCCATGGCCGATGAGCTACTTTGCGGTTGCCGAGCAAAATGTCAAAGTCTGGCAAGCCGAAGTAGAAGCCGACAACCTGGGCAAGGCACCGGGAACCATCCTCAGTGCCGACAAGCAAGGTATCCTAGTTGCAACAGGCGAGGGTGCCCTGCGTCTTACCGAGCTGCAACCTCCGGGCAAAAAAGCCATGAAGGTGCAAGATTTACTCAACTCGCGCCGTGACTGGTTCGAACCCGGCACCGTACTGTAATAACCAAGCCAGTGCTTGCACTGGCTTTTCTTTTCCGCCTACGGAATCGAAACTATTCTGCCGCTGACATACCCGGCGAACCTTCGCGGTATGTTCACGGAAACAACTTCAGGAAATACCAATGAACGTAAGAGCCGCTGCAGCCAAAGTGGTCTATCAGGTTGTTGATCAGGGCCAGTCCCTGTCTAACGCTCTGCCTGCTGCCCAGCAAGATATCAGAGAACGTGACCATGCCCTGCTGCAGGAAATCTGTTATGGCGTACTGCGCTGGCTGCCCCGCCTGGAATCTATCACCAACCAGCTGATGGACAAGCCACTCAAAGGCAAGCAACGGGTTTTCCATCACCTGATCCTGGTCGGCCTATATCAGCTCGGTTACATGCGTATTCCGGCTCATGCCGCCGTGGCCGAAACCGTCAATGCCACCAAGAACCTGAAAAAGCCTCAGCTTCGCGGTTTGATCAATGCTGTCCTTCGCAACTACCAGCGCCAGCAAGACAGCCTTGACGAACAGTCACTCAGCCATGATGCCGGCAAATACGGCCACCCAGGCTGGCTGTTAAAGCTGCTAAAGCAAAGCTACCCGACACAGTTCGAATCGGTCATTGACGCCAACAACACCAAGGCGCCAATGTGGCTGCGCGTCAACCGCCGCCACCACAGCCGTGATGAATATCGCAAGCTATTAGATGTCGAGGGCATTGCCACCGATATTCACCCGGAAGCCCTGGATGCACTGCGCCTGCACCAGCCGTGTGATGTCAGCAAACTACCGGGTTTTGCCGATGGTTGGGTTTCGGTGCAGGATGCAGCCGCCCAGCTGTCTGTCGAATACCTCGCCCCGCAAGCCGGCGAGCTTATCCTGGACTGCTGCGCGGCACCCGGTGGCAAGACGGCCCATATCATGGAGCGCCAGCCTGAAACGCAAGTTGTTGCTATCGATTGTGACGACAACCGCCTCAAGCGGGTCCATGACAACCTGCAACGCCTGAAACTCGATGCCAAAGTACTGTGTGCCGATGCCCGCTACCCGGAACAGTGGTGGCAGGGCGAGCAGTTCGACCGCATTTTGCTGGATGCCCCTTGCTCGGCGACCGGGGTGATCCGACGCCACCCTGACATCAAGTGGCTGCGCCGTGCCGATGACATCGAGGCGCTGGCCCAGTTGCAGGCCGAAATCGTCGATGCCATGTGGCAACAGCTAAAACCGGGCGGCACCCTGGTTTATGCGACGTGTTCAATCACCCCGCAGGAAAACAGCGAGCAGGTGAAAGCCTTCCTCGGCCGCACCCAGGATGCCGAGCTGCTCGATAGTGATCCGGCCCAGCCTGGCCGCCAGATCCTTCCGGGCGAGCACGATATGGACGGTTTTTACTACGCCGTCATCCGTAAATCCCTAATATAAAAATCTAAATACTTAGAAATCGGAGGCTATGAATGTAGCCTCTGAAAAAAAACGTAGTAACCTAGTCAGAAAAAATCATCAGGCATATGCTATGAAAATTATCATCCTTGGCGCAGGTCAGGTCGGTGGCACACTGGCAGAAAACCTAGTCGGCGAGAACAACGACATCACCATCGTCGACAAAGATCCCGAGCGTCTTCGAGAATTGCAGGACAAGTACGATCTGCGAGTGGTACAAGGTTTTGCCAGCCATCCCCGTACATTGCGGGAGGCCGGTGCGCAGGATGCAGACATGCTGGTTTCGGTAACCAACTCCGACGAAACCAATATGATTGCCTGCCAGATTGCCTTCACCCTGTTCAATACCCCGAACCGGGTGGCACGTATTCGCTCTCCGGAATACCTGAAAGAGAAAGAGCACCTCTTCCAGTCCGATGCCGTTCCCGTCGATCACCTTATCGCCCCGGAAGAACTGGTCACCGGTTATATCGAGCGCCTGATCGAATATCCGGGGGCCCTGCAGGTTGTCGGCTTTGCCGAAGACAAAGTCGGCCTGGTTGCCGTCAAGGCCTATTATGGCGGCCCGCTGGTCGGTAATGCCCTGTCAGCCTTGCGCGAGCATATGCCGCACGTCGATACCCGTGTTGCCGCGATTTTCCGCCAGGGACGACCAATCCGCCCGCGCGGGACAACCATTATCGAAGCCGATGACGAGGTCTTCTTCGTTGCGGCCAGCAACCATATCCGCTCGGTAATGAGCGAGTTGCAGCGTCTGGAAAAACCTTATAAGCGACTGATGATCGTCGGCGGGGGTAACATCGGTGCCGGTCTGGCCCGCCGCCTGGAACAGACCTACAGCGTTAAGCTGATCGAGCGTAATCCGGAGCGGGCTGAAAACTTGTCCGAGATGCTGGAAAATACCATTGTCTTCTGTGGTGACGCCTCGGATCAGGAACTGCTGAGCGAAGAGCATATCGAGCAAATCGATGTCTTCATTGCCGTCACCAACGACGATGAAGCCAACATTATGTCGGCTATGCTGGCCAAGCGGATGGGGGCCAAGAAGGTCATGGTGCTGATCCAGCGCGGTGCCTATGTCGATCTGGTACAGGGCGGTACCATCGATATTGCCATCTCGCCGCAGCAAGCGACCATCTCGGCACTCCTTACCCATGTCCGTAAAGCCGATATTGTCAACGTCTCGTCGCTGCGTCGCGGTGCGGCAGAAGCCATCGAGGCCATTGCCCACGGCGACTCAAGCACCTCGAAAGTGGTCGGCAAGGCTATCGGCGATATCAAACTGCCACCGGGCACGACCATTGGTGCCGTGGTTCGTGGTGACGAAGTTCTGATCGCCCATGACCGAACCGTTATCGAGCAAGATGATCACGTTGTGATGTTCCTGGTCGACAAGAAATATATCCCAGACGTAGAGCGCCTGTTCCAACCTAGTCCGTTCTTCCTGTAAAAAATTATGGTCAATTACCGTCCCATTTTATTTGTTATAGGGCTGGTCTTATCCAAGATCGCCCTATTCATGTACGTGCCTACCCTAGTGGCCTTCTTTACCGGCACCGGTGGCTTTATCGATTTTGCCACCGCCGTACTGATCACCCATTCGGTGGCCTTCCTGTGCCTGACGTTTGGCCGCACAGCCGAGTTCAAGCTGGGGGTCAGAGAAATGTTCCTGATCACCACCTTTGTCTGGACCATTGCCAGCGCCTTTGCCGCACTGCCGTTTGTGTTCATTAACCATATCAGCTTTACCGATGCCTATTTCGAGACCATGTCGGGGATCACCACCACCGGATCCACCGTACTCAGCGGACTCGACACGATGGCCCCGAGTATCCTGCTATGGCGCTCAACCCTGCAATGGCTCGGCGGGATCGGGTTTATCGTCATGGGTGTGGCCATCCTGCCGATGCTCAACGTCGGTGGTATGCGGCTGTTCCAGACCGAGTCGTCAGACTGGTCAGATAAAAGCTCGCCGCGAACCAAGAGCGTGGCCAAGAATATCGTCAACGTCTACCTGATCCTGACCGGACTTTGCGTGATCGGCTACCAGCTCACCGGGATGAATACCTTCGATGCCATCAACCACGCGTTTACCACCCTGTCGACCGGCGGCTACTCGACGTCTGACGGCTCGATGAACCACTTTTCCAACAGTGCCCACTGGGTCGCGATTGTGTTTATGTTTGCCGGAGGCCTGCCGTTTTTGCTGTTTGTCCAGGCACTGCGCAAGAAAGAACCGACGGCCTTGCTAAGCGATGCCCAGGTGCGTGGCTTCACCCTGCTGGTGTTCTCCGCCGGGCTGGCTGTCGCCCTGTGGCTGACCTGGCAGCTCGATTACCGTTTTATCGATGCCTTCAGGGTATCGCTGTTCAATATTATCTCGGTCGTGACCACCACCGGTTTCGGACTGGAAGACTTTACCACCTGGGGTCCGTTCCCGACGATTATTTTTGCCTTCATCATGCTAGTTGGCGGCTGCTCCGGCTCAACAGCCGGCGGGGTCAAAATTTTCCGCTTCCAAGTAGCCTTTGCCCTGCTGCGCAAACAGATGATGCAGTTGATCCACCCGTCCGGCGTCTTTATCCAGCGCTATAACGGCCGGCCGGTCACAGATGGCATCGTCCGCTCTGTGGTGGCTTTCGCTTTAACCTTCATCATTACCATTGTGATTGTTGCCGCACTCCTTGGCATGATGGGGCTCGATGCCATCACCAGTATTACCGGGGCGGTAACCGCAGTCGCCAATGTCGGACCGGGAATGGGAGAGGTAATTGGCCCGACCGGCAATTTTGCAACCTTGCCGGATATGGCCAAGTGGACCCTGAGCTTTGGCATGTTGATGGGAAGGCTGGAGATCCTGACCGTACTGGTGGTCTTCTTCCCGGCCTTCTGGCGTAACTAATTACACTCAGAAACCAATTACCCGCAGAAAACAAAAGAGAGCCCTAGGCTCTCTTTTTTCTATCGGTTATATGCGCTCTAGACTGGCGTCACGTAATAATAAATGGCCAAAAAGTGGCACACCGTTCCACCCAACACAAACAAATGCCAAATCGCATGGTTATAGGGCAGGCGATCATTGACGTAAAAGACAACTCCCAGCGAATAGATCACCCCGCCGAGCCCCAGCAACACCAACCCGCCTGTCGATAGCGACAGCGCCAGCGGGTAGACCGCCACCAGCGCCAGCCATCCCATTACCAGATAGGTTGCCAGCGACAAACGTTTGAACCGGTAAACAAAGGCAATCTTTAACACAATACCGACAAAGGCAATCACCCAGATAACTGTCATCAGGCCAATAGCCAGCGGGGTACGAAGCGAGATCAGCAGGAAAGGAGTATAAGTTCCGGCGATCAGTAAATATATCGCGCAGTGATCAAAGGTTTTGAGCGCGCGTTTGGCCCGCTCAAACGGGATGGCGTGATACAGCGTCGAGGCAAGATAAAGCAAGATCATACTGCCGCCATAGATACTCAGGCTGGTAATGCTGAGCACATCCGCATCAGCCTCGATAGCCTGGTTCAGCAGCAATACCAGGCCCACGATGCCAAAAATCATTCCCAACCCATGGCTCACGCTGTTTGCCACTTCTTCTGCCACAGAATATCCAGGCTCTGAGGCCATAGTCTTAGCCATCCGCTGTCGTCCTTACTAGAGTTAAAACTCAATAGGTAACTAGTATGGCACACTTTAGCTTACAGGTGTAAGCTGAAATTTAATTTCGGCCAGAGGGAAGCGCAGCGCGTAGAGTAACCGGCGTTTCGTCAGGTCGTCTGATCAAGATAGTCGAGTATCAGCTCTCCCGCCTGCTGAGGACTGATTGTTGCCGGCACATGATATTGTCGCTCGAGTTCGCCACGGCCGAGGAAACCAGATAGCATACCGGTCAAACCGTTGAGTCGCCGATCGACTTCGAACCACAGCTGCAGGCCATCACTGTCACGGTAGGCAACCACTTCCAGCTCTCGCCAACGGCCATGAAACGGGCCGGACACCGGTACAAACTCGAACTCCTGGACAAAAGGCAGCTCAAACCCATCAGCCGCTTCGCACTCAACCTGCCGGATCCGCAAGCCGGCTTGCTCCAGCGCAGTAAACACGCCATCCATCAAGGGATCCGGGCGAACCGTCAAGATATCTTTATCCTTGGGATCGAACGCCAGCGGAATATCCAGGTGGGTTTCCAGCCAGACTTTGGCATCTCCGATGGTTATAGGGGTATTAAACGGCAGTGCCAGTTCGGCGTCGAACAGGCGCTCTTCGCCGGCTTCAATAGTAAACGCCTCGGGCAGAGACCAGGTGGCCAGCGTGCAGGTCTGGCTGACTTTCTCGGTGCGGTGCTGGCTGTCGCCACGGCTTGATGCGACTTCTTCTTCATAGCGGCAGCACAGGAACAAATGGATATTACTGACCGCCTGCGCAGTCTCTCCGCCATGAACATGGATAGACACAGGCAAGGTTTCTCCGGGGATCAACACATCACGCTGCAAAACAGTATCGACTTTCGCCGCCCCGATCCCAAGGCTGGCGAGACTTTTCCGAAACAAAGACATAACGACTCCTCACTCCTGTAGCAAGCTATGAAACAGGTTTATAGTGCAGCGAATAGCATTATGCTGCAAGGAGTAACCGGAGATAAAACCAGGAACAAAAAGCGGAGCCTGGGCTCCGCTTCAAAAAATCACTCGGTTTCTTTCAGCTTATTTCAGCAATTCGATCGTTGCCTGACGGGCAGCCTCGGGATCCCGGGCCATAATACCGTCCACGATCCGTTGATGGATATCCAGCTTGAGAACCCGGTCGCGGGTAATGATCCTAAAATAGCTTTCAAAAACCGCCTTGAACAAATTGCCGAACGGACTGATAAAGTGGTTACCCGAGGCAAAATAAATCAGCTGATGATAGCGGGTATCGACTTCAATCCATTTTTCCTGATCAAACTCTTCACCCAGTTTATACATCTCATCCATCAGCGACTGCAGTTCTTCACGATCCTCGTCGCTGGCATGAACAGCCGTCAGTGCCGCCGCCTCCGGCTCCAGGGTCATTCGAACCTGCTGGAATTCATTCACCAGTTCCGTATGATGATCGAAGCTCAGCCAGGCCAGCAAATCCTGATCCAGATAGTTCCAGTTGCGTTTCGGCAGCACCCGGGTGCCGATCCGGGGGCGGGGAAGTACCATCCCCTTGGCCGCCAGCATTTTGATCGCTTCGCGAACCGCTGTCCGACTCACGCCATACATTTCGCCCAATTCCACTTCTCCCGGCAAAATATCACCAGGAACCGTTTCTCCACGTAAAATCCGCTGGCCAATCGACTCAGCCAGTTTATAAGATAAATTACGGTTGGTGACCAACCGCTGCTGTTCCCGTTCCATTCAGTCCCTCCCGGGCTATTTTTTATAATAGTTACCAGCTACGCGCATTAGACCACAAAGCTCCTGCCGAGAAACAGCTTATCTTCACAGATGCCGATTCAACTAACATTTTATTGCTTTAGACCTGCCGAATGCGGCCTGAAGCGCAGTTTTTATTGGTTACTTTTCGCTCGACATCACAATAGCTTACTGCTATCCTCCCGGCGAAAAATATTCAACCAGACCAATATTTCCGCACAGGATCGGTTTTGCCAGCAAGAATAACGGCGGAGATATTTCGATTAATTTGGCCACGGATGCGCCTGACAATAGGTGAACCATGCGTCCAGCATCTCCCGTCAGGTATGTAAGTACCCCTCGTAGTCCCTCTCGTTTGCGTGCAACTTCCCATGCGCCGACATTCAAAGCCAGGAAAGCGCCACAGCACGTCGCCGAGATCCATACGATAACGACTGCAGAGCCCGTCATTGCCCAGCAATGTACTGATAACGAACAGGCAGCATAGACTCACTGCATTCAATACCAAAGACAGCCCTGTGGCTGTCTTTTCTTTTGACGCCGGTGTTGCATCCCGTTTGTATCGTTGCCGGGTTTGGGTTAATTTACCCACAATAAAATTATGATTATAGAATCGAAAAAGATTCACTCGGCCTAACTTGTGGAGAAAGAAATGAAAACCCATCGCGTCAACGAACTGATTGAACTATTGCATCCTGAGTGGCAGAAAGAACCGGATCTCAACCTGGTCGAGTTTCTGCTCAAGCTGGCTGAGGAAGCAAAGTATGAAGGCAAGCTGGAAGCACTTACCGATGATGTGCTGATTTACCACCTGAAAATGCGCAACAGTGACAAGCAGGAAATGATCCCGGGCATCGCCAAAGACTGCGAAGACGATTTTAAAACCGCCATCCTGCGCGCACGTGGCATCATCAAGTAGCCGTGACGGTTAGTAAACCCCAACCTTTCCCGATGGCCGAGCCTGATGCTCCAGCGTTCGGCCATCAGAGCCCTTCTGTTATACCCCGCCAGTGCCCTATCTGTATCTGTTTCTCAAACTATGACCTTGTTAGAGTTATAACAAAATCGTCTGTAATATAATCAGCTGATAACATCTGTTCGCTAATTACAACATTATCGGTCAGGCAATGTACCTGCCGACACCCCTAGCTATATTTATAAATATGGGGTAACCCAAGGAAAGTAATGTCATGAGCCATGAGAAAATCAAAATAAAGGATGTCACACCGCAACAATTCAACCCCAAAACCCATAAGGGCAACTCCGATCGCTTCAATCCGAGTAATCGAATCTATGTCCGTGCCGTAAAGGGGATCTATCAGAAGCTACGCCAGAAAATGGGCTGGCTGCTGATGATCCTGTTTATGGGGCTGCCCTGGATCCCCTATGGCGATCGCCAGGCGATTTTGCTGGATATCGGCCAGCAACAGTTTAACTTCTTCGGCACCACTCTGTGGCCACAGGATCTCACCCTGCTGGCAACCCTGTTTATGATCGCGGCCTTTGCCCTGTTTTTTGTAACCACCTTTTTGGGCCGGGTCTGGTGTGGCTATTTCTGTCCGCAAACTGTCTGGACCTTCATCTACATCTGGTTCGAGGAAAAGCTTGAAGGACCGGCCAACAAAAGGCGCAAGCAGGACAGCATGAAGCCAACCGGCAAGCTGCTAGGCAGAAAAGTCCTCAAGCATGTCGCCTGGCTGGCAGTTGCCCTTGCTACCGGCCTAACCTTTGTCGGTTACTTTTTTCCGGTCAAGACACTGGTAATTGACTTCTTTACCTTCAATGCCAGCTTCTGGGCAGGCTTCTGGGTATTGTTTTTTACCGCCTGTACCTATGCCAATGCCGGCTGGATGCGCTCGATTGTTTGCATCCACATGTGTCCGTACGCCCGCTTCCAGTCGGCGATGTTCGACAAGGACACCTATATTGTCGGCTATGACACCGAGCGTGGCGAAGCCCGCGGTCCCCGTTCACGCAAAAAAGATCCCAAGGAGCTCGGCCTCGGTGACTGTATCGACTGTAATCTATGTGTCCAGGTGTGCCCGACCGGTATTGATATCCGTGACGGGCTGCAATACGAGTGTATCAACTGCGGCGCCTGTGTGGATGCCTGTGATGAAACCATGGACCGCATGGGGTATGAAAAACGCCTGATCAGCTATACCACCGAGCACAAGCTTGAGGGTCACAAGACCCATGTTATGCGACCGAAGCTCATCGGCTACGGCGCGGTGATGATTGCCATGGTCGGACTGTTCTTCTTCCTGCTAGCCTCGGTACAGCCTATGGGGCTGGACGTGATCCGCGATCGCAACCAGCTATTTAGGGTCAACACTGAAGGCTTGGTTGAAAATACCTACACGCTGAAGATCCTCAACAAAACCCAACAACAGGCCGTCTACACCCTGCGTGTCGAGGGGCTTGAGGAAATCGAATGGTACGGTCAGCAACAAGTGACAGTCGAGGCAGGTGAAGTCTTTACCTTGCCGGTCAGCCTGGGCGTTGACCCCTACCTGTTGCAGTCGCCGATTGCCGACATCACCTTTATCATGGAGCGGGGAGAGGGTGAGGATAAAATAGAGCTTCAGACCGAAAGCCGCTTTATCGGTGAGTTACGCTAACCTCCGGCAAAGTAAAGCAAAGTTATGTAAAGAAGGGCCGCTGACGGCCCTTTTTTATTATGATGCTATCCCCAAGTAATTCTCGCCGGAACGAGCATCTTGAAGTCGCTTGGGTATATACTGACAGGCTCTGATACTGGCTGCGGAATTTTTCATATGACACAACAAGACGGTTTTAGCTTTTCTGATTTGACCCCCGAGCTGCTGCTCGATGCACTCGACAGCATCGGAGTCCGTGCCGAGTCAGGCCTGCTTCCCCTAAACAGCTATGAAAACCGGGTCTACCAGTTCAGTGCCGAAGACGGTGCCCGCTACGTTGCCAAGTTCTACCGTCCGCAGCGCTGGAGCAATGAGCAAATCCAGGAAGAGCATGACTTTACCCATGAACTGCTCGAACAGGAGATACCGGTTGCCGCGCCAATCGCCTTTGAAGGCCGTACCCTGCAGCACTTCGGTGAGCACCGCCTGGCACTCTTTCCCAGCCTAGGCGGACGCCAGTTCGAGGTCGATAACTTTGATCAGCTGGAATGGGTCGGGCGCTACCTCGGCCGCATTCACCAGGTAGGCCGGCGACAGCCTTTTGCACACCGTCCGACCATCGGATTGGATGAATACCTTCATCAGCCACGACAGCTTCTTGAGCAAGCCGATTTCATCCCCGATCACCTGAAGACAGTTTTCTTTGCCGATCTCGACCTGCTTATTCGAGAGCTGGAGCAGCACTGGCACACCGACTGGCAGTCACTGCGTCTGCACGGCGACTGCCACCCCGGCAATATTCTCTGGCGTGACGGCCCGCTATTTGTCGACCTGGACGACGCCCGCAACGGCCCTGCCATACAGGATCTCTGGATGATGCTCAACGGCGAGCGCCATGACCAGCTCGCCCAGCTCGATACTATACTGGAGGCGTACAGCGAGTTTGCGGACTTCAATCAGAAAGAATTGCAACTAATTGAGCCTTTGCGCGGTCTTAGAATGGTGCACTATATGGCTTGGCTCGCCAAACGCTGGCAGGATCCGGCCTTCCCCCGTGCCTTCCCCTGGTTTGCCGATAACAAATACTGGGAAGGACAGGTGTTGGCGTTCAAAGAACAACTCGCCGCTTTAAACGAACCACCATTGCAGCTGATGCCGCAGTGGTAAGAAAACGAAAACACAAATGGAACAATAACCTTGGTTATTTCAGTCCTTTTTAAGGGAGTACCTCGCAACATGTTTAAGAAACTACTCGCGCTGGCAAGCGTCGCTTTACTGTCTTTCTCTGTTCAGGCAGCTAAATTCACAGAAGGTGATTACTACAAAGTGCTGGATCTGCCGCAGTCCACCAGCCCGGTTGTCACTGAGTATTTCTCATTTTTCTGTCCGCACTGTAATAGCTTTGAGCCAATGATCCAGCAGCTGAAGAAAACCCTGCCGGACAATGCCAAGCTGCAGAAAAACCATGTCTCTTTCATGGGTGGTTCCATGGGGCCATCAATGAGCAAGGCCTATGCTACTTCCGTGGTCCTTAATGTCGAGGACAAAATGGTGCCGGTCCTGTTCAACCGTGTCCATGGTATGCAAAAACCACCTCGCAATGACCAAGAGCTACGCCAGATCTTCATCGACGAGGGGATCAGTGCCGATGACTTCGATGGTGCCTTCAACAGCTTTGCCGTCAACTCTATGGTTAACCGTGCCAACAAAGCCTTCCAGGACAGCGGCCTGACCGGTGTGCCAGCCGTTATCGTTAACAACAAGTACCTGGTACAAACAGGCAAAGTTAAATCGGCCGACGAGTACTTCGAGCTGGTTAACTTCCTATTGAAAAAATAACCCGTTACACTTGAAAAGAAGGGCCGCTTGGCCCTTCTTTTTTTTGGAGACCAGGGAAGAGAGCGTGGAAAAAATCCTGATCAGTGCCTGCCTGTACGGCCATGCCGTACGGTATGACGGTAATGACAACCTCGTTACCCATCCGCTTCTTGATAAGTGGAGAAAACAGGGGAGGCTAGTCGTCCTCTGCCCCGAGATCAGCGGCGGGCTGCCAACACCACGACCGCCAGCCGAAATCCAGACCAATGGCAACGTCGCCACCATCACAGGCGATGATGCGACAGCCGCGTTTCAGGCCGGCGCCAAGGCAGCCGTTGCACTTTGCCAGCAACACAATATCCAACTTGCGCTGCTGAAGGAAAACAGCCCTTCCTGCGGCAGTCACTTTATCTATAACGGCCAGTTTGACGGCACCAGGATCACCGGACAGGGACTGGCAGCGGCGGCCCTCACCGCACACGGCATCAAAGTATTTAGCGAATATCAGCTTGACGAGCTAGAGTGCGCCCTCAACAGCCTCGAAGATAAAGCCTAAAGCCGACGAAACCTCAGCCACTAGACAACCTGCGCCGTCAGTTGCTTCAACAGCCGATCCATCGCCCGGTAGCCCAGCGCCTCGGCCAGATGTCCCCGCTCTATCTGCGCGCAGCCAGCCAGATCAGCAATGGTCCGGGCAACCTTGATGATCCTGTGATAGGCACGAATAGACAGCCCAAGCTGATGCAGGGCCGTCTCGAGAAACTCGGCGTCTGCTTTGGCAAGTACACAGTGTCGGTCCAGCTCCCGGGTCGACAGCAGCGCATTGACCTTGCCAGAACGTACCAGCATCTCTTCTCTGGCCTGCCAAACCCGCTTTTTGACATCTGCCGTCGGTTCACCCCGGTCGCCACCTTCGGCCAATGTGCCGCGCGGCAGGGCCGGGATTTCAATCGACATATCAAAACGGTCGAGCAACGGGCCGGAGAGGCGCCCGAGATAGCGCAGGATGGCCTGCGGATTGGTTCGGGCCTGGTTTCCCTCGTAATACCCGGTCGGACTCGGATTCAGCGCCCCAATCAACTGAAAGCGTGCCGGAAAGCAGGTCTTGCTGGTCGCACGCGATATCACGATTTCCCCCGATTCCAGCGGCTCGCGCAGTGAGTCCAGCACCTTGCGCTCGAACTCCGGCATTTAGTATTAATATCTATTTTGTAAATAATGCAATCAACAAGCATCTATATTTTAAACTTCAAAAACAGCAACTTGATTAAAACATACACAAACAAATTCTTTACAAAGAACAAAAAACCTTCCATGTTGAAATTATTGTTAAGTTATTTATGGTTTTGTAATGGATGTATCACTAAATCAATACAGAGATCCACAGGGCAACACTTTCTACCTTATTGAGGAAGGAATGTTTCCTGTTTGCCTTTACTTGAATGGGCACCTGAATACGTCATTTAGCGAAAATGCTGACAGTACTATTGATAGCTATGGAAGCTTTCTGCTCTTCATCTACAGATATTTTAAGTCCGAAGATATAGATATGGTTGAGCGGGTGGCATCTGGCGAGTTCTTCACAAAGGCGGAAATCGATAGCTTTAATACCCATTGTAAGTTCTATGCCGACAAGCCATCGCTAGACACGAATGTCGTTCAGCTAACTGACAAACAGCTTCATAATGCTATCCATATCACCCAACACTCTGAATCCCAGTGTTCAGCCTTTACGGTACGGATGAGGCTGAAGCATTTTTTAAAGTATATTCAATATGTTTATATCTGCCGCCACTTTGACTTCAATCCACCTGTTTCAGTCTCAGAAAAGTTTTCTGATTTTGAACGGTTAATTCAGGGCTACATTGATATTATCAGTGATAGTAATGAGGACACGAAAGACCCATTCGAGAAAGCCATTCCTGATCCCCTGTTTTTTAAGATGCTGGAGGTTATCAAGCCTGAGCATGAAGAAAACCCGTGGAAAGGCTCCAAGCTCCGAAATCAGATAATGACGGATATTTTCATTGAAACTGGGATTCGTGCTGGCTGTGTGCTTAAGCTGAAGCTTTGTGATGTGAAAGATGAGTGGAGTAACCCTCGATTGATGGTGACTCGAACTCCGAAAGACAAGACAGACACCCGAAAGAACAGAGCATCGAATAAAACGAAAACGTTGTCTGCCTCCATTTCTCCTGAGCTTATGAAGAAGCTGAAATGGTATATTGAGTCGATTCGTTCCACATTCCCTCAATCAGAATCACATGACTTTATTTTCATCAGCGAGAAAGGACAAACAGCAGGCCAGCCGCTGACCTATGGCTCATTATACAATGTAATACATAAACTAGGTAAAGCCATTCAGTTCGAAATACACCCTCATTTATTGCGCCACAAATGGAACGAGATATTCGACGATAAAGCTACTGAGGCTGGACATAGCATGAGTGAAATCGACGACTTGAGAAAATTCGCGATGGGTTGGAGCGAAAGCAGCACTATGGCTGGCCTATACAACAAGTTCAAAATAGCAAAAAAAATCAGTGATTTATCATCAGGTCGCCAGAATAAGACGGTGCCACCGCAAGGAGACATTGATTAATGAAAAAAGAACAAGTCAATAGATTGCAATCAAACTTTAAAGGTCAGCGACAATATAGCGCAAAGAATGAAGCTTTTACGTTCGATATCTTTGAAGATATATGGCAACTCGATACAAAAGTAACCATTTACCTTTCATGGATGTACGAAGCAGGTTATGACGAGCAGACATTTATAGATATTCGAGTCGGACTTGCAAATGTAGCGAAAAAGCAAGCTCCTAATAGTATTAAGAGGATTTCCAATGACCTTAAGGTAATTAATAATTCACTCACACTTGAAGCCTTCAAGATACGATGGATGTCACTCTCGGCAAGGTATAAGGTTAGTATTGCAGCAACACTCGCTGTAATGATGAAGCATGGGAAAGTGGTATACTTTAACAAAATCTATAAATACGCTTCTGACAACCGTCCAACAATAAATTCAGCTAATAATATATTAGACCCAACAAAGGGGGCTTACAGTGAAGTGGAATATGACTCGATTACAGAGCAATTATATCTAGCGACTAACCAACTACCAGATTATTGCAAAAACATAACTGAGCTAAATCAGTATCGTGTTCTCATTGCATGTCACCTGATGATAGCCACTGTTCGACGCCCTACTCAATTAGTCCAATCAAAATGGTGCGATCTATTACCCGTAGGTCAGTCATTTACCAACCAAAGGTTATCGAAAGGGCAGAAAAATTGGCTTCCCCTTTCAGAGCCTCTTTTTAGCGATATAGAGCGCCTTCACTTTCGCACATTCAAAGGTAAAAGTGGAACATTTAGGACTCAGGCGGAAAAGACATCGCATCTTCTAGAGCCAGACTTATCAACCCTTATCGGGCGGTATTACCGCCACTATGAAAAATTTCTCATAGAACATTTAAAGGAAGAGGGTATTGAGTTAACTGATGATGAGCGTCGAGAAATAATGATGCGCTGCCCAATAATCTCAGATGAGTCCCTCTTTGAAATGAAGTTTGTCTCAAAATCCAACTTATTCAAAGCAATTGGAGTCATATCGAACATCGGCCACTCATCTAGTGTAAATCTCTACCAAATGATAGCTAATTGCTTCAATAACTTAGAGACTAAATCTGATCGTGTACATAACAAGAAATTAAAGCTAGGTAACAACCGTCTGCGCCATACAGTACTTACTCAAGGTGCTGCGATGGGATTAACTAGACCATTCCTAGCTCAAATAACAGGAGTCAGGGAGTCGTCAGTCACGGATTATATCGACTTAAATGTTGCAGAACGTGTGCAAATAAACCAAGCGTTTGCTGACAATGAGGTATTAAATCGCTTTGGCAAAACCCCGGTACAAGCCTTGCTGCAAGAAGAAGGCTTTGCTGTTAAGAATGAGTTCGACGAAGAGATCGGTATTCAATCTAACCCTTCTAATTGTGTCAGTTGCAATAAAAAACTTGGAGCACCTATGGCATGTTACCCCTGTGATAATTTTCGCCCGCTAGACAATGCTGAACATCAGCAATATTTAGACAAAGCAGTATTAAAGTATGAACTAAACAAAGCCAATGGTGATGCTGCAACAGTGAGAAGCTTACGGATTATTATCTTGTATATAACTGCCACAATTAAGGTTTGTGAGAAAATTAAGGTGTCAAATGGAGGGGGATGTCATGACGGAGATTAGTCGCTACATTGAAAATCAAAAGAAGCATATCGAGAGGTTAATGGCGCATCCAATAACAGCTTTTACAACCCCCAAAGGACAGATAGCTACATGGGATGAACCTGCTGTCATCTTTAACGACGCCAAAGGAAAAAGCTTAAATATTTACTTCTCCAATAACAAAGTAAAACACCATCGTCTCAATCGGAAACTCCAAGCTTCAGAGTTGTTACCACTTGAATTAAGACATCTGTACTTTGCTTTTACCATAGAGGTAGTAGGCAATAAATATGGAATATCCCGTAAAACCCAAGTACTTAGGAAAGCCAGAGAATTTCTGGGTAAATTAAAATCTAATCCCGCCTACATCACACAAGCATTATTGGAATCAATAGTATTAGAAACCAGCGATTGTAGCGGTTTACCACCCTTTATTAATTGGCTACAGGAAAACAAAATGATTCCATCGGCATTAAAAGTGCCAGTCATAAACAAGAAAGAGAAAAAGACTGGCAGTGATGTTGTTGACCACAAGAAGGATAAAATACCTGACACCAAGTTATTGTTGGCATTGGGGGCAATATTTCACGATGTGATCCCATCAGATCGCAGTCAATGGAATACCCATTCCACAGCCAACCAACGTGAGACTTTTTCCTGTGCAATGGCAGCTATTGCGATGGCTTCTCCTAACCGTGTTGATGCTGAGCAAACGGTGTTAACGCTACAGCGGTTGAAATCAAAAGATGAGGTGGTAAGAGGCACAGATGAATCAGTTCATTATCTCGATTGGCAAGGCTCAAAAGGCTTTAAGGCCAATCAAAAGCATTTTATCGATATCATGGCAGAACCAGTAGATCGAGCCCTTGAATACATGGCTATCGCCTGTGAGCCTGCTCGTATCTTAGCTCGATTTTATGAAAAGCCATCATTGCCACTAAAAACTGTATTGGGCGAATTTGCCCCTGCCCATAAAAACTTAAAGAAGCTCAATCCTGACATGAACAAGCCAATTAGCTTGATCCATTTAGGTTATTTACTGGGCTTTTATGATAACGGTGATGGCTTCGTTCGAGTTACGCCAAATACAAAAGGGGCTTCGTTTAGCGTCAGAGGTTCACATAAGATTTTCACTAAAGAAATCGTTCATTTACAACCCAAAGATAAGCTATTGATAGTCGATCGGTGCAAATACAACACCTACTTACACGGAAAGGCCATTGGGTCTTCTAGAGCACATATAAATGAAAACCTAGAAGCATATTACTCGAACCAAGCGAGTCCCAGAAAAGTTGTTACTGTCACAGAATTTCAAAACGTGATGCTGAAGAAGTCAATAGAGAACCTAAAGGGATTTCCTATTGGTTACAACAAATCAGCCAAAGGAAAGTGCCAATATCAATACGCCCTTTTTGCTTTCACTACAAATCAGCTAATGTTGGGAAGAAATGGACAAACAGCAAATGGGGGGCACTACATGCTTATACCTCTAAGCAAATTAGGTGATTATTTTTCTAGTGATATGGGTAAACGTAGTAGCACAAACCTTTTTGTTCGACACGGTTTCGATAGCAACTTTAAGCTCAACCCTCATCAACTGCGTCATTGGCATAATGATATTGCTGAACGAGAGGGTATTCCTCATTCGCTAATCAACCTATGGTCTGGGCGTAAGACCCCAGAACAAATCATGCACTACATTCACCGCACCGATGCAGAAAAAGCTTCCGCTATATCCGATATCCTGTATTCAAATTCAGGTAAAGACATCAATATAAAAGTCATCAGCAGTAAAAAATACAAGGATGCTTGTCAAACTGCGACCAGTGTAACTAGTACAGGGATATGTACCCAAAACCTTCAAACGTCTCCCTGCTCGTATTTAAACGACTTTGCTACCCAATGCAGTCTATGCTCATCCTCCTGCCATATCGCACACGACAAAGATGCTATAGCCCTATTAACGAGGGATTTAGAGGCACAGGAGCGGCGATTAGAGAAAATAGCGAATAACCCAAACTTTTGCTCCAGTGAAAATCAACAGGCTTGGTTCAGTGTCCATCATCGGAACACCTGCATGTTACGGGAATTGGTGTCCTTGATGAGCGATAAGGAGATTAAGGAAGGGTCGTTGATTCGGGTTCTCACTAAATCTAATAAAATCCACATTACGGATATTGATGCCAAAAAGGTTACGCATCATCAACTCAATCTACCTAACACAAAATCAGTATTGAAAAAGGCTATCAAGGAATGCTCGAAGCACCTACCTGCTGAGAAAACAATGGCTGATTATTTATCATTCCTATAGAGATATCAGACATGGCATTACCATCATTAGACACTGAGCAACAAATTAAAATTCAGGCATTGATTAAGGGCTGGCGCTCCAAACTCACATGGGATTTGCTCGTTGAGAGAATCAAGGAGCACCTTGAAATCACAACGACTAGACAGACTCTATCCCAGTATATCGCCATCAAAGATGCTTACATCATTAAGAAACAAGAGTTGCGCGGGAAACCTATTCAAGCGCCTAAGCTACTTAAATATTTGCAAAAAGACATTGCTCTCGCTGAGCAGACCCAACAACTGGAAAATGAAATTGAATTGTACAAAAAGGAAGTCGCTGCCCTCAAATTTTTTATTAAAGAGCTGAATGCTGTTGCTCAGAGCAATCCCGCTGTTATGGATGTATTCACGCAAACAATGAAGAAAATAAAGGGGTAAAGATATACCTAGTGGTCAAGACTTAGGGAGAGGAAAACATTGCTAAATTCGTTGCTTGGAAAGACAAGGAATGCCTCAATATAATGAATAACAAGGGCAACACAGAGCATGTATTGGCTAGGTGATGAGAAGGCACTGAAGAAAGCTATTACATCAAAGACCAAAGTCGACAGCCGTAATGTTTACCTATCAGAGCTATAGCAAGCATAAGGTTGTATTGTGCCGCCAAGGGCGGAGAGATTACTGAGGCCGCTTCGGTTACTGAGTAACCTTGCTCGACAACTAATTGAGCAGCTTCAAGCTAAATTCTGGAGTAAAGTTCTTCTTGTACGTGTTGCCATAATGTCACCTACTATGTATGAGGAGCACTCTAGCACCTCTAATCAGGTGACCAAATTCACTATGCCACTACACTACTAAGTTATCTCTATGAACTACTATTACTATCGATCAGTTGGTTAAAAAATAAAGAGGCTTTAATGAATATAAGAACTATAGGGATATATCTCGCACTTTCCCTTCTTAACTCAAGTGCATTCGCCAGTTCTCTTAAAATAGCAACCTGGAATGTTGAATTTTTAACCGCGAAAAGCAACACAAGTTGCGCACCAAGAAGTGATGAGGACTATATAAAGCTTTCAGAAGTAGCCAGTTCCATTGATGCCGATATATATGCTCTTCAGGAAGTGGAGTCAGCGAAGGCTTTGGAAAGAATCTTTGATCCTGCTGTTTATAATTTTATTGTAAGCGAACGGACAGGGAAAACATACGATTGTCGACATAACAAAAAGTATAAAACCACCCAACAGCGAGTTGCGTACGCAGTTAAGAAATCAGTTAAATACCAGTACAGCAAAACCGACAACTTGACAGAGTTAGATTTAGAAGGCAATAACGCTTTAAGGTACGGCCTGGTCCTTCAATTACCAAAAGCGACACTTGTTAACGTTCACTTAAAATCAGCCTGCCATAGTGGAGATGTCCTTTCTAACGGTAGCAACTGCGATGTCAAAAAAAGACAGTTTGATGTTCTAACAAAATGGGTTAATAAACAGCCTAGTTCAAAGGAGTTAGTCATTTTAGGCGATTTTAACCATAAGTTTAATGATGATGACTACTTTCTTAATGGCGATGCCGAGAAACGGAGTATGACAGCTAATACAAGCAGTTTAAATAGCTGCCGTCCTAGATATTCTTCTGACCAAGGAGTGGATCACATCGTAACTAGTTTCGACGAGCTTGAAGTTTCAATCGTTAATTATGTAGATGTTAACAATGATCAAGTCGAGGACAGCGAAGAATCCATGTTATCAGACCATTGTCCTATTGTAGCTACCGTTGATTTATAAATAATGCACCATTGCCGTGGATAATGCATTAACGTGTTACCCACGGTGAGATCTTATTTGTTCAATAGAGCTCATTCTGAGCTCCCCCCTAAAAAATGACTTAGAATCATAGGTTAAGATTATCTTCATACTCCTTTATAAGGGTTGTCCTTTTCAGCTTATTGATCTCTTAAGTTTCAAACTATTCCTCAACAGTGTTAAATGTAGACTACCTAGTTGATTTTTATCTAGCTTCAAGCAATATGGGTAGGGTTAAACTAAGTATTCGCAAAGGTAGGGAGGTTACATTGAAAAATAACGAACACGTTGACGTTTTAATTATGTGCGCTTTAAAAGATGAGTTTGAGCAACTTTTAAACATAGACGATGGAATTAAATCTCCGGGTTGGCAGAAAAAAGACCACTCTAGTGGATATGTGGTAGCGGATGCGACTTTTTTAACACCTGACACTCTAAATCTATCAATTCGTGCTACATGGTCTCCTTTCATGGGTCGCGAAGAAGCAAGCGTTTTAACACACAAAATGTTGGAAGATTCAACGTACAGATGTCTTGCTATGACAGGCATTTGTGCAGGGCGAAGAGGCAAAGTAGAACTTGGCGATGTAATCTTTGCAGATAGAATGTGGTCATATGATTCGGGTAAAATAACTTTAGAGAATGGAAAAGAAGTATTTCAAGGAGACCAGCTTCAGTATCGTCCCAAAGGTATGCTAGTCCAGCGGATGCAAGATTTAAAAATAGACACAACCACCTGGCCAATTCAACGACCAAAATTAACCTTGGAGTTCCAAGAAAAG
>NZ_JAKRFQ010000098.1 GCF_022347985.1 Photobacterium sp. OFAV2-7 | reverse complement strand
AGATATTTTTAAATCCATTACACAAGTCTCATTCCAAGCCATAGACAGTCCTCCTGCCTATGTAGTCTGTAACTTATGTAAACTATGTTTCCGGTTTATTTTGCAAATGATGTATCCGGTCTGTACACCACCCTAACCCTCCCCTTCAAAAAGGGAGGGAACTATTCATCGCTACACATGAGTGTTAGCGCTCTTTCCCACTTCCCAAAACGTAACTCGCTTCTTGTAGCATCTTAAAAAGCTAGCTTTCTAAAATCACCGTCGCAACCGCATACTTTTTCTCGTCAGCGATTGTAAGGTGAACATGGGTCGCCCCCATCGCCTCGGCCAGTTCGGCGGCCTTGCCCGACAGGGTCAAAATAGGCTTGCCACGCTCGTCATTGCTGACGGTAAAATCATGGAAACTTACCCCGCAGGCAATCCCTGTCCCCAGCGCCTTGGATGCGGCCTCCTTGACGGCAAACCGCTTGGCCAGGTAGCGCCCCTTCAACTTCAGGCTATGGAATATAGCCTGCTCGGAAGGCGACAGCACCCGCTCGGCAAACGCATCACCAGAGCGGGCTAAGACCTTTTCGACCCGCTCAATATCGGCAATATCAGTGCCAAGGCCCAAGATGGCCATTAACGACGGGCATCCAGCATTTCAGCTTTCATATCGGCAACGGCTTTTTGCAGACCATCGAATGCTGCACGACCAATGATTGAGTGGCCGATGTTGAGTTCATAAAGCTCTGGCAGTGCCGCAATTGGCTTCACGTTGTGGTAAGTCAAGCCATGGCCGGCATTAACCTTGATACCCTGATCGTCAGCATAGCTGGCCGCCGCGGCAATTTTCTTCAGCTCGTCCTGTTGCTCTTCTTCCGTTTCGGCATCGGCATAATGGCCGGTATGCAGCTCGATATACGGCGCACCACAGGCTACCGCCGCATCAATCTGCTCACGGTCGGCATCAATAAACAAGGATACTTTAATACCAGCTTCTGTCAGCTTGGCAGTCGCAGCCTTGATTTTCTCCAGCTGCCCGGCAACATCCAGACCGCCTTCCGTTGTCAGCTCTTCACGCTTTTCCGGTACCAGACAGACAAACTCCGGCTTGGTTTCCAGCGCAATCTTGACCATCTCGTCAGTCACGGCCATTTCCAGGTTCATACGGGTCTGGATGGTTTCGCGCAAAATTCGAACATCCCGATCATTGATATGGCGGCGGTCTTCGCGCAGGTGGATTGTGATGCCGTCGGCACCCGCACGCTCGGCCACCTCTGCGGCATGCACCGGATCAGGGTACCGAGTACCTCGGGCGTTTCGCAATGTTGCAATATGATCGATATTCACGCCGAGTAAGATGTTGTTCATTTTCCGGTACTCCTTCCTCTAGGGATAAACAATTCCCTGCTTTTTAATGGTTTTCCGCCAAGATACGGCTTTAATGCTATACGTGTAAAGCGTTTTGCTGCCCGGAGCTGGTCCGGGGTTTCAAAATGCCTCGCCGCAATGGCTTTTAACTGGCTACCGGTAAACGACAGCTGGCCTTTCACCATCGAGGCAATAAAGCCGCGCTGCTCACGGTAGTTATAAGTCATAGTGTCTTCGACTGGCAGGCCGCTACCGGCACAATGAAGAAAATCAATGCCGTAACCAAGATGGTGCAGTAAGGCGAGTTCAAAACGCCGCAATGCCGGCTCTGGATTATCAGCTTGTGCCAGCTCCCGCAGCACATTCAGATAATCCAGAAACAACACCGGATAAGGCGTGTCATTTTCCAGTACCCGGGCCAACACTTCATTGACGTACATCGCAGAATACAGAATATAGCTGCGCATCGGCAACCCGATACTGATCGGCTCGGCATGGGTCAGCACAGGCATCGAGCCCCGGCCTGACCATTTCATAAACAGTGGAGTGAAAGGCTGCAATGTGCCTTTGAGATTGGAGCGCTTGCGGCGCGCTCCCTTCGATAGGACAGTGACACGGCCTGATTCTTCACTAAATACATCAAGGATCAGGCTCGTCTCACTATAAGGACGAGTATGAAGGACAAAACAGCGCTGTAGTCCCTCCATGGTGTCCCTTACAGGTCGTCAATATAACCCAGGCTTCGCAGTGCACGTTCGTCATCTGCCCAGCCCGACTTCACTTTGACCCACAGTTCCAGGTATACCTTGCGCTCGAACAGCTCTTCCATATCAATACGGGCTTCACGGCCGATGACTTTCATCTTCTCGCCATTTTTACCGATCACCATTTTCTTCTGGCCCTTACGCTCAACCAGAATCAATCCGTTGATATCAAAGCCATTGGTACGCGGATTATAATCAAAACGCTCGATTTCAACCGTCACGGAATAAGGCAGTTCGTCACCCAGGAAGCGCATCAGCTTCTCACGGATAATTTCCGACGCCATAAAGCGCTGGGAACGATCGGTTACATATTCTTCCGGGAAGTAGTACTCCCCTTCCGGCAGGTGCTGGCGAACGATTTTTTCTACCGCATCGACATTGGTACCGTGCTTGGCTGATACCGGCACCACATCGACAAACTCCATCTTGCGAGAGAGTTCTTCCAGATGCGGGAACAGCTCGTGCTTGTCCTTAACGTTATCGACCTTGTTGACCAGCAGTACCGTCGGCAGCTGACTCTTCGCCAGCTTGTTCAATACCATCTCGTCATCGTTGGTCCACATCGTACCGTCAACCAGAAACAGAACCAGCTCGACATCCGTCAGTGAGCTGCTGGCTGCACGGTTCATCAGGCGATTAATCGTACGTTTCTCTTCGATATGAAGTCCCGGCGTATCCACGTACACAGCCTGGTAACCGTCACGGGTATCGACCCCCATAATACGGTGGCGCGTAGTCTGTGGCTTGCGCGAGGTGATTGACAGTTTCTGGCCAACCAGACGGTTTAATAGGGTCGATTTGCCGACATGCGGTCGACCGACAATGGCAATAAAGCCGCAATGCTGTTTATCTGTCATGATTCCAACTGCTTAAGCGCAATCTCTGCCGCTGCCTGCTCTGCCTTGCGCCGACTGCCGCCCTTACCGATAACAGGCTTATCCAGGCCCGTCACTTCACACTGTACCGTGAACTCTTGGTTGTGAGCCTCACCGTGTACCTTAGTTACAGTATATGCTGGAAGCGGCAAGCGACGCCCCTGCAGGCACTCTTGCAGACGTGTCTTCGGATCTTTCTGGTTGATACCCGGTTTGATGGTATTCAAACGCGACTGGTACCAGTCCAGCACGATCTTGCGAACCACTTCGATATCGCTGTCGAGGTAGATGGCGCCGATAATCGCTTCCACGCAGTCAGCCAGGATGGAATCACGGCGGAAACCACCACTTTTGAGCTCGCCCGGACCAAGCAGCAAGTGATCACCCAGATCAAACTCACGACCCAGCTCAGCCAGGGTCTTGCCACGGACCAGGGTGGCACGCATCCGGCTCATGTCACCTTCATCCACATTCGGGAAGCGGTGGTAGAGATCATCAGCAATAACGAAACTCAGGATTGAGTCGCCCAGAAACTCCAGGCGTTCGTTATGCGTCCCGTTGGCACTGCGATGTGTCAGTGCCAGGGTCATTAAATCAATATTCTTAAATTGGTAACCCAGCTTACGCTGAAGTCTATTTGCAGGAGATGTCATTTTATCCCGATCAGTTTATGCCACCGATGCGGCTAAAGCGCACACCGGTAGGAATCCAAGATGGAAGTGCACTGTCAGCACCTCGTTCAAACTCAAAGCTGATCCAGATCCCGACCGCCTTGCCAACCAGGTTGGCTTCAGGCACAAAGCCCCAATAACGGCTATCTGCACTGTTGTCGCGGTTATCACCCATAACGAAGTACTGTCCTTCAGGTACAACCCACTCGCTGACACCCGGACGCGGCTGGTAGGCTAACGTACGGTCACGCTTCAGTGGATGCACCAGGATCTGATGCTCATGTTCGCCCAGCTTTTCGTTAAATTGAACCAAACGCGTCATGCCCTGGCTGAACTCGCTGTCCGTCATATTTTCCAGCGGCACCGGCTTACACTCGGTCGCCCCTTTGGGTGCCACACAAATCTGTTTGTGGGCACTATAACGCACCGTGTCGCCCGGCATACCGACTACGCGCTTGATGTAGTCAATTTGGGGTTGAGGCGGAAACTTAAAGACCACAATATCACCACGCTCCGGCTCGCCCGTTTCAACCAGCTTGTAACGGAAAACAGGATCACGGAGACCGTAGGCATATTTCTCAACCAGGATGAAGTCACCAACAAGCAATGTTGGCATCATCGAACCGGATGGGATCTGGAACGGCTCATAAATAAAAGAGCGAAATACCATAATTAGCGCAATCACCGGAAACATCGAGCTGGCTGATTCCACCCAGCTCGGTTGCGGTGCTACGGCTTGCAGGGTTTTAGCATCGACTTGATCGCCGGCATTTGCGGCGGCAGCTTCAATTTTCAATTGGCGCTTCGGCGCCCAGATAAATTTATCCAATGCCCAAATGATCCCGGTTACCAGCGTCGCCAGTACCAGAATTAGCGAAAAAGTATTAGCCATTTTAATCCCTAATAAATGTAACAGTGCAGCAAGAAACCCTTGCTGCACTGCTCATTGACACTTGCTTCAGAACACCGGAGTTGCCTCCGGCCATTGGTATGCTTTCTGAGGCAATGACAATGAGTAAAGTCGTTACTTACTTGTCTTTACCTACATGCAGAATCGCCAAGAATGCTTCCTGAGGCAGCTCGACGTTACCGATCTGCTTCATACGCTTCTTACCTTCTTTCTGCTTCTGTAGCAGTTTCTTCTTACGGCTTACGTCACCACCGTAACATTTCGCGATTACGTTCTTACGTAGCTGTTTTACAGTCGATCGCGCAATGATGTGGTTACCGATGGCTGCCTGGATCGCGATATCGAACATCTGGCGAGGGATAAATTCCTTCATCTTCTCAACCAGCTCACGACCGCGGTACTGGGCATTATCTTTATGGGTGATAATGGCCAGTGCATCGACACGATCACCGTTAAGCAGAATGTCGACACGAACCATGTCAGACTCTTCATAACGCTGGAAGTTATAATCCAGAGATGCATAACCGCGAGATGTTGATTTCAGACGGTCAAAGAAGTCCAGTACCACTTCCGACATCGGAATATCGTAGGTCAGGGCAACCTGGTTACCGTGGTAAACCATATCCACCTGAACACCACGCTTTTCAACACACAGGGTGATCACATTACCCAGGTATTCGCTCGGTACCAGAATGTTACAGCGGGCAATCGGCTCACCCATAACTTCGACGTCGTTGACTGCCGGTAGCTTGGCCGGGCTATCAACATAAATCTGCTCGCCGTTGGTCTTCTTAACCTCGTACACCACTGTCGGTGCCGTAGTGATCAGATCCAGGTTGTACTCACGCTCCAGACGTTCCTGGATGATTTCCATGTGTAGCATCCCCAGGAAGCCACAGCGGAAACCAAAGCCCAGTGCCGCCGAGTTTTCCGGCTCGTAGAACAGTGACGCATCGTTCAGGCTTAGCTTGCCCAGCGCATCACGGAAGTTCTCATAGTCATCAGATGATACCGGGAACAGGCCGGCATAAACCTGAGGCTTCACTTTCTTAAAGCCAGGTAGTGCTTCTTCGCTACCGTGCTTGGCGTGCGTCAGGGTATCGCCCACCGGCGCGCCCAGGATGTCCTTGATACCACAAACAACCCAGCCAACCTCACCGGTACGCAAGATATCGGTATCAACCTGCTTCGGCGTGAAGATACCAATACGGTCTACACCCCAAACCTGGCCGGTGCTCATGACCTTGATCTTGTCGTTTTTCTTCAGTTCGCCATTTTTGATACGAACCAATGAGACAACACCCAGGTAGTTATCAAACCATGAGTCGATGATCAGTGCCTGTAGCGGCGCGTCAGGATCACCTTCCGGTGAAGGGATCGCCGAGACGATATTCTCCAGAACATCCTCGACACCCAAGCCTGTTTTCGCCGAACAACGGGTCGCTTCCAGTGCATCGATACCGACGATTTCTTCAATTTCTTCTGAAACACGCTCAGGATCGGCAGCCGGCAGGTCGATTTTGTTCAAAATCGGCACGACTTCCAGTTCCATCTCAATGGCGGTGTAACAGTTGGCCAGCGTCTGGGCTTCTACCCCCTGACCGGCATCGACCACCAGCAGCGCACCTTCACAGGCTGCCAGAGAACGTGAAACTTCGTAGGAGAAGTCAACATGTCCCGGGGTGTCGATAAAGTTAAGCTGATAAGTCTCACCATCTTTCGCCTTATAGTCGAGCGTCACGCTCTGGGCTTTGATGGTGATACCGCGTTCGCGTTCAAGGTCCATGGAGTCCAGAACCTGCGCTTCCATTTCACGATCGGAAAGGCCGCCGCAGACTTGGATTAGGCGGTCAGATAGGGTCGACTTACCATGGTCGATATGTGCAATAATCGAAAAGTTACGAATGTGCTTCATGAATTGGCGTGACTAACTCGTGATTAAAAATGAATGGGATCTACAGATCAAGTTGACAGATTCTACCGAATTTAACGGCTAGTCGCTATCTTTCGATGCGGCATTTATTGTACTGTCGGCAGATATGGGGTTGCCCAACACCCGAATCAGGTTCGGTTTATAGGCCGAATTGCCTTCCAGACGCTTGGCCAGACGACGTGCCAGCAACAAGCCTGCGGCCGCGCTCAACACTGCTGTCAGGATCACTCCCAGCTCACCACCACCGGCCAATTCAATAAACCACCACTGCCCGAGTGCTGCTCCCAGCACTAAGGATAGCAAAGGCAGCACATAAACCAGTACTGCCGAATGCAACATACTTTGCTCGGGCAAGCCGATTTCGACGACTTCGCCAACCGATACCTGAGTCTGGGTCGCTATTTGTACCAGATGACTACGCCCCGGCACCGCCTTGCTGACAATACCGGTTCCGCAGCTATCACGTGACGCACAGTGACCGCAACTGGTCTGCTGCTGACAGGTCACCGTAATGACACCGGGCTCGACGGCTATTACCGTCGCCAATGAACGCATCATGGCGTTGTTTCTCCTGCAGGGTTGGCCTTGCCAGTCAGAAACGCGACAGACTCGGCCACACGGCGGGCTGTTGCCGGTGGAATATCGCCAACCACAGTCACTTCTTTGTCCTTGAGCAGGTAGCTATGCAGAGTTCTGCGCCCCTGGCGTACCAGCTGCTCCCTGACGGTAAAACTGTCGGCAGACGAGACATAGATAGAGAAGCTAAACAGGCCATCACTGTACATTTTGCTCTCAACCGGACGCTCGGTCATCATCAGGCGATGACGGTTACGGGATACCGACTCAAACCCCTGAGGCAGCCAGTTGGCATGCCAGCTCAGCTCCGCCTGAGGCTGCGGAGGCAATTTGACCACCGCAGGCAGCTCGACGGTTTTCAAGCTTCTCAATACATCCCCGACTTTCGGGTTTACGACATAGGAAACGGCACGATACTGCTCAAGCGGCTCGCCGTCACGATCCAGCAGGTCGGCCCGCATTACCAACTTGCTCCGGGTATCAATCCATATCAGGTAGGAATAACGCGCCCCGTCTTTCGGTGCGATACGAACGACATCACAGGCAACCCCCGCTTCCCGGGCCCGCCCCATTGAAATGAAATCATAGAACTGCGCCAGCTCCTCAATGTCTGACTTCATGATCGGCGGCAAAGGTGCAACCATCTTATTGCTGTTGATGGTGAACGGATCGAGACCCGGTTCAAAATAACTCACCTCGCTGCCCCGCTGGATAACCTCTCGCGGCGGACCACTCAGGTAAACCAGGTGCGCGTATGTCTCGCCGTCTTCAAAGGTATGGCGATAACGTAACGGCTCAATACTGTTTTTCTTGATAAGTATGTACGACAGCTCATAGCTGAGCCCACGGCTAGCCTCATCCATTTGATGCAACAAAGCCTCTGCAGAAGAAACTGAGTCTTCCGCAGAGGCTTGCAATGGCATCATAAGGCTGACCAGTGTCACTACACCGACCAGAATCTTTCTCATTTATCCGCCAGATCAGTTTGTTTCTAACAAAGTTTTATCAATACTGCCATCTTCGGCATTCAAACGCAGTTGAAGTTCATAATCTTGGAGCATCGCATTAATACGGCGTCGCTGCTCCATCACTTGGGCTTCACTCGGCGCGGCATGGCTATTGCTGCGCACAGAATCTCGGGTCAGACTAACAGGTTCGGCCGTACCGGCAAAAGGAATGGTCTGTAATACCGGGATCTGTGAATCAGCAGGGTTGCTGACGACGCTATCGTCACCACCGTTGTACTGCTGAACACCGACAATCACTGCCAAAGAGACACAGGCCGCGACAGCCACCTGGCCGAACTGAGTCAACCAAGCTGGCAGGGTGCGTTTTGCCTGTTGCGGTGTCGGTTGCGGCTCGACGGTCTCGCGTACCGTAGCCAGCTGAACCACTTCCGCTGGCTCTGATACGCCGGTATGGGCCGGTTCGTTTTCCAACGCCATTGCCACGCTCGCAGCAATATCCCAATCCTTGTTTTGCGGCGCTTCCCCCCGCATTACATCACCGATCAGATTAAAGTTCTGCCAAGTTTGCTGGCTGTCATCATCAACGGCCAAGGCATTAATAATGCTCTGATCCAGTTCTTCACCATCTAATAGTGCCGAAATCTTTTGTTTATCAGCCATTTTTTTCACCGTATTGGCTTAACATTTATCGCTGCATTAGAGGACGAATCCGTTTTTCGACCGCCTCTCGTGCACGGAAAATACGTGATCTTACCGTACCAACCGGACATCCCATGACTTCTGCAATTTCTTCATAGCTCAAACCTTCCAGCTCGCGCAATGTGATTGCTGTTTTGAGATCATCCGGTAATGCTTCAATGGTACTAAAGACTACCCGCTTCAATTCATCTGACAACATTTGGTTCTCAGGGTTCGATATTTCTTTCAAGGCATTTCCACTTTCGTAGTATTCAGCCTCTTCAGCATCGACATCTGACGCCGGCGGACGGCGTCCCTGGGCAACCAAATAGTTTTTCGCCGTATTGACGGCAATTCGGTACAGCCATGTGTAAAACGCACTTTCGCCACGAAATGTCGGCAAAGCACGATACGCTTTTATGAACGCTTCCTGAGCGACATCCGGCACGTCACCGGAGTTGCTGACATATCGGGCCACAAGGCTACATACCTTATTTTGGTATTTAACCACCAGCAGGTTAAATGCCTGCTTGTCACCACGCTGTACCCGCTCAATTAATACCTGATCAGTTTGCTGCTCGCTCATTCGAGCG
>NZ_JAKRFQ010000097.1 GCF_022347985.1 Photobacterium sp. OFAV2-7 | reverse complement strand
GAATCGAAGCCAGTGTCGGTTCTACAATGACAACTCTAATATCACTGGAATGAAGGGCACCAAAGCCGACCTGATCCCTTAAGCAAAATGCAGGGATATCCCACACCAAATACGCAGCCTGCTGCTGACAAAATGCAGAGAAGTGTTCAAATTCATTCAACTCAGGCCAAAATGCCTGCTCCAGTTTGGCCTGATAACCGGTAAATGCGGACAGGTTACCGGTAACCTTCACGCCGCTACGTTCATACACCACAGGCTCAAGACGCTCAGGGTATTGCAGCATTTCCAACAAGGCATTGTTGGATTTGAACGACAGCTGAAGGTCTAGATCACCGGTAATGAAATCAAGATCGGCGCAGGCTACATTCGCATCCGGACGCTTTGCCAGGCCCCATGCAATATTGGCAACCAAAGACGTTGTACCTGCACCACCTTTCGCGCTGGCAACAGCTATTCGCTTACCACGCTGCGGCTGTTGATGAAAAGCCGATCCAGTATGTGTTGTATTTTGCATGTCCATGATTACTTACCCTGCCCTGCCATCACACCATCTTTCGGAGATGTCGGGCTTGTTTTGTACGTGCCGGAGTTGTAGTAGCTATCAAGCGTCGATACCGCTTTGCGTCCTTCTGTTGCCCCCAGGGATTCACCGACAATCAGGTCACGCGGGTTTGCTACCATTTGCGCTAATGCATTGGCGTTGGCACAGCCGAAATTCGGTGAGTTTTTGAAGCTATTGCCAATGGTAATTGGCGCTTTTCCTGCCTGACAACGCTGAGCCACACTGCGGTATGTCTCGACAATTAAGGTCAAGTCCGCTTTCGATGCAGGCAACGCCGCATATTGCGCACTGACCTGTGACGGATATACCGCCTGTTGTTTCAGTAGCCCCTTAAGATCCGGTGCAACCTTGGCACCACGACGGGTGTGGGTATCAATACGAACCCGCATTGCCGATGGGTTACCCAGTCGATAGATAAAATCAGCTACCGCTACTTTATCCTTGCTGCTAAGTGTTTTGCCTTGTAGTTGAACCGACATCTTGTGAGTCACTACTTCGACTTGTATTTCTGGCTGGCGCTGGATGGGATCACCGGCACACGCACTTATCAGTACGCTGATAAAAAGCATCAAAATTATGCGCATAAATTACCTCAGTAATAGAATCCGTTATCACCCAGCAGGCGCGGCTGGCGGTTATCAGAGCGAATAGTGTCACTATCGGTTTCTGAATGAGTTTTAGGTTTTTTGACCCCCAGCAGACGCTCGACATCACTCAATGGGATCAAGCCATCAGTCGGTAACGGTAAGGTATCGGCACGGGTTGGCTGTACCAGATAGGCAGTGGCAATAATAATTAGCTCGGTTTCTTCACGCTGGAACTCATTGGAACGGAACAGGCTCCCAAGGATTGGAATATCACCTATGAAAGGCGTTTTTTGCAGCTGTTCGATCTCTTTTGACTGCAAAAGACCACCTAGTGCAAAACTTTGCCCACTCGCCAGTTCAATGGTTGTTGATGCTCTGCGTGTCACAAACGTAGGGAAAGAAGAGCTGCCTTGAGGGCCACCAATTTGGACATTGGTTTCGGTAGATACCGTGCTCACTTCAGGTTCAACCTGAAGGCTGATTCGGTTCGCACTCAATACCGTCGGTTTGAAATCTAATCGAACCCCGAATGGCTTGTATTCCACCGTCGCGTTATCGGAATACACCAAAGGCAGAGGCACTTCACCGCCAACAAGGAATGAGGCTCTCTCGCCACTAAGTGCAGTCAGGTTCGGCTCGGCCAGTACCGACATCATACCGTTGGTCGCCAATGCATCTACGATAACAGACAGATCCGCCCAAGATGCCGGGTTTGTGCCACCTGGTACCCCACCGTAGTTATCCAGGAAGGCGAATGTGCCCGCACCCAGACCAGTGCCTTGCGATCCCCACTTAATTCCCAACTTATTAGAAACCTTGCGGGATACCTCGGCAATTCGAATGCGCAGGTTAACCTGCGTCGGCATTGTCACAACAAGCTGGTTGATTAGCTCGTCTTTTTCCTGAGCAACAGGCTGCTCGGAAGACGCTGAACTCGCAGCATTACCCGGCTGATTTGCCTCACCCTCTGCCGGAGCAGCCGTCATTTGCTGAGGCGATACATAGCCTTCTGCCAGACGAACAATCTTTTCAGCCATTGTCGGCGTCGGTACCTGACCTTTCAGGAATAGCTTTCCAGCTGTAGATTCGGCGTTCACTAGTGCATCAGGAAACTCTTTGGCAACAAGTTCATTTAGCTCCACCACATTATGGCTAACTTTCACAGTGGCCGAATAAATAACATTTTCGTTGGCATCGAGTACATATAACGACGTCGCTCCGGCCTTTTTACCAAATACCATTATCTTGGTGTTGGTTAATGCCTGGTAGTCAGCCACTTCATTGCTGGAAATAAAGATTGATTTCGCATTATGTGGCAGGTTTACCAATCTGGCTTTATCCAGTACGACATCTAATACTTTTGCCTGCAGGCTAAAACTCATGCACAGCAGAATAAATCCACCGAGTATTTTATTAATCATCTTGTGTTCCTGCATTATTCATGACGCGCTTTTCTTTTGCACGAAACTCCACCAATCCAATGTCTGGCTGAACCTGCTTGATGTCAGGGAAAATATCATCAATATTAATTTGTTTAATATCGGCAATATCGGTATCCGGGTTATTTTGGCTACGCAGTACCATTGATAACGTGCCTAACTGGTTCGCCAAAATGACTTTATTCGCCTGTACTGGTGAAACTTCCAGCGTCACTGCACTGTTGTCCGGAATAAAGCCTTTGTATTTTTTCTGCGCTTCGATATAACGGTCAGCCTGAACGGCATCGTTAAACGCCAATACCCTGACATTCTGGGCAATGGTTTTTACATACAGGCTTTGGGTTTCATTGCCACGGGTACGCAGTTCCTGCTCTTTCGAAGCCAACAACAAGACATCGACATAGTCGCCCGGCCCAACAAGGCCTGAGTTAGCCGTAACCTGATCAACCGGTACGGATACGGCACGATAGCCAGGGCGCAGCATGACTGACAACACACCACCCGATTCCGGGTTCAAAAAGTCGGACACACTCAAGATCTGCCCTGCCGGGTAATCACCCGCCACGACTGTATCGGTCAGCCTTGCTGTATCGAAAATTGCCTTGTCGATATAGTCAAGACGATGGCTTACCTCGCTTTCATTGACCGTTTTCCATTCAAACAATGAAGCGCTATAGTGGCGGCCGGCTTTTACCGGTACCGAGGTCACCAGTACCTCAAGTGTTTTTATTTCTGCTTGTTGTTCCGCAATAACAGCTTTTGGCTGAGACAAGTTAAGATATAACCAAACCAGTCCGGCTAGCGAAATAAACACAGACAAGTAAACTAAACGTTTTGCTTTCATTATTAATTCTATTTATTTTGGAAATAACACTTCCACACCAATATCAATTAACCTTTATTCTGAACAGTTTCTAGACGGTTAATCACTTCCTCATAGGTATCATTTATGGCCTTTGTCAGATCACCATCATCACCTAAAAAATTCAGCATAATTAATGACATTGCAGCAGCCAAAATAGCGTATTCAATCGCAGCAGCACCACGCTGTTTATTTTTGTTATTTCTTATTTTCATTTTTCATTTCCATTTTTCGCAAAAAGCAGCCAGCTCCAGAGCTGGCTGCATAGGGTTTAATAATTATTCAGCGATGAAGCGATATAGAGTACGAGGCAGGTTACCAAAACAGAATCCGCCACATTCAGGCTTAACGACATCGTTGCTTGGCTCTGCAATTTTTGAAACATCCAGACAATCCTGATAGCCCGGAGAAGAAACACTTGGTTCAGACGATACGTAACAAGCTTTTTGCGGGTTGCTCCAATCAGAATTATCGACAGTCACAGCCATGTAGCTAAAGACATTCGTATCATAGACTTTTTGTTTGGCATTCTCTGGGTTTTCAGAAAACAGGCCATTCAGCTCTGCCATTGTCGGGTTTCGCCAAGTATCCAAACCACACACGGTTCCAAATGCGCCCAGTGCCGAATTGATCTCAGGTACGGTCTTCAGGCGAACATCGCTATTGTTCGAGTCAAACAACTGCCACACCTTACCGTCTTTTGCTCTTGCACATGCCGCTTCGGCGCGGTTTTGGGTCACAGTACCTGCAGCGGTTAGCAGCGTATAGTCTGAAGCTGGTGCGCTTTGGGTATACGCCTGATCATTGACCAAGATATCACCAGCAACGCGACCAGTTTCAGCATCCGCACCGACACGAACCTGGATACTTCCTTCAGCGTACGCTTTATCTTCTAGCTGATAAGGGTTGTTATTAAGACCAACAGCTTTCCAGTCAGCGGCTTCAATCTTGATTTCATAGCTTGTTAACTGAGGATAGTCTGCAACCAGTGTCCAGCCGAACGTGTTGTTAGCATCATCGATAACCGGCGCTGTCGGTGCGTCAGGCTTAGCAGTAAAGTACGCATCCGAACATGCTGCGATACCGGCAACATTACTATCTTTCACATTGGCTTTAACACGCAAACATACATCACCTTTGGCAATGTTCAGATCGCCAACCGATGCCGGTTTGGTACCTGCAGGGTTCCAATCACCCGCGCTGGCACTGTTGCCATTCAGTGATATTTCATAGGAAGAGGCACCGTCATAACCAGTGACAAGATCCCAATCAATGGTGTTGGCAGCGTCATCAATACGCAAATTTGTCGGCGCTGCTGGCTTGCCTGTTTGTGCCGTGAACGCCTGTGTTACCTGAGCAGCTTCACCAGCAGGCATGCCGTTGGTCGAGTTTGCCGCAACACGAAGCTGTACCCAACCAGCATCAATGTCGACGTTGCCGACCGATAGCGGTTTCTCCGTAACGGTATTCCACGTTTTGCCATTATCAAGACTCACTTCATACTGACCAAACTGAGTAAAGCCAGTGACATAGTCCCAATCAACAGAGTCTGTTTCATCACTTATCGATGAGATGGTCGGTTTTACCGGCTGTGAAGGGGTGATAGTAAAAGGTGTGGTCGATGCAACTTCACGGCCAGCAGGTTTTAGCTCTGCGCCCGAGTCATCAGCAGCGACACGAACTTTAAGATCACCGGCGGCAATCGCAACATCACCAATAGTAACTGGCTTTTGCGTCGCTGCCTGCCAGGTCTTACCGCCGTCAATTGAGTATTCGTAGCTGCTAGCGTTGTCGTAACCCACGACAAGATCCCAGTTGAACTGGTTCGTCGCATCATTGACGGTGATAGAAGCCGGAGCAGCAGGGAGCTGTGATTCAGTCAGCGGCTGGGTATTTTTAACCACCTTGCCCGCCTTCATGTTTTTGGCCAAATTAGCAGTGACACGAACCTGAATATCACCCGCAGCATAAGCATCCAGTCCAAGGCGAATTGGCTTGGCCGTCACTTGCTGCCAGGTTTTTCCGGCATCGGTTGAGTACTCATACTGCGCAGCAGAAGTCAGCATACCAACCCAATTCCAATCGAAGGTACGCGCAGCTATGTTTAGTTGGCCTTGTTTTGGTGCCTGAGGCTGAACCTGAACAGTATTACCAACCACATCATCGCGTGACACCGTCACATCAGAAATAAAGTCTTTGATCGTTTCCTGAACATGTACCGGCGTATTATTTACTGTACCCACCAGTTTGTCAGTTTCAGTTTTCAGCGCCGGTAAATCAATCAAGGCCAACTTAACACGAGAACCAGAACGCGCATCACTTTGAGTCACACCGTCAGAAGCCGCCGCCTTCTCAGCTTCCTGCATCAAAGAGGTCAATCCCTGAGCCAACGCATGAAGCTGTTTATCCTGAGCATGAGATCCTGCCAGGAAGTCTGAAGTTAGTCGCTGGCTATCGACACCAAGACTGGTTGCCAACATGTCTCTTGCTGCTTTGAAATCAACACCTTGTTGGGTTGCGACCACCGAGGTTAAGGTAGTTAGCGGGCTTACGACAGCTGGCAAAGTAGCTGGGGCACTCAGCGAAAAACCTTCTTGGAGAGCTGATTGCGGAAAATCCATATCGACGGTTTTATTGGCAATGGCTTCGACCAATACATTGTACTGGGACAAATCAGCGTCAGTGCGAGCAAGAGAATAGGCACCCTGGCTGTCGGTCCATACCGCTTCGCCATCACTCGCATCACACGTCAAGTTATGGTTGAGATCCAAACACACTTTGGCATTTTTCAGATAACCATCTAGCGCAACACCTGAAATGACTGATGACGCGGCTGAATTGCCCGGCTTAGAATCAAGCTTAGAATCCGAGCCTGAGCCGTTACAGCCAATCAATAATGAGCTTGCGATCACTGTGAGCGCAAACGATGTTTTTTTCCCTTCTAGCACCATACCACTAACCTTCCTAAAACCGTTTAAAACCATTCATATGTGAAATTGATAGAAGCAATTTTTTGACGCATGCTAATGGAAATGATAGTAATTATCAATTATATTTGAGTCTTTGCTTTAAAAAATATCTACAAATCACTCATAAAGGCTGACAAATCGGTCAGTTTTGGCCCATAACATTTCTATCGGTTAAGTATTATTTTTATGAATGGAAATTTTAAGATATCAAGAATTGCGACATTTTTAGCTGGTTGTAGCTTTCTTGTCGGTTGCGGCAGTGACGACGCATCAAACACGCCGAGCGTGGAATCTTATGCCTACAGTAAACTCTCTGTTTGCATTGATGCCGACCTCGATGGCACCTGTGGCGAGCTCGAACAAAAAATAACGAAATATGCCAGGCCTACTGACAATAATCTGGCGCCTTATCTCATTAGCGAAGAGGGTTATTTTCTAACGGCTCCGGCATCGGCAACGGTTGTTACCCCGTTTACCACCTTGATACAAAATGAAGTGCTGTATAATCCGCTCGTTGCCGGTGATACTAAGCTTGCTCAGCAACAATTACAGGCTATCTTCGGCGAAAAGTACGGAATTAACTTCAATCAGCTGGCTTCTATGCATGGTCCAAAAACTGAAACAGAAATGCTGCTGGCTTCCTTCAGGCATGCCCTTTCGCTTCAGGGAGAGTCGAGTTACCTCAAGATCTCTGCTGCCGTCGATAAAATGATCAGTGAAAAGAGCTTTGATATCACTCAATCGCTAACACAGTCTGATTTAGACACCAGCTATGTCAATCTAAACAACCGTTATCTGCTTTCAGGCTCTTACCCAGTTAACTCGTTGTTTTTGCCCGATTCAATAACAATGAATGAAGGCACAGGTATGCTTCTGGCATTGCTTAGTGATAAGAAATTGCTACAAGTAAATTCAGCTTCAGGATCATATTCTTCATTCTCACCTGCAGTCACAGCGGAACCAGATCAAAAAACGGCCAAACTAGCTGGTTACGACAGCCATCACGATGATGATGACGATGATGACGACCATCACGGCGGTGGCGGTATCGTTCTTCCGCCTCAAAACCCTTCTATCCTAACCCATGCCACTCAAGGCAAGGATGACCGCGAGGCTTACCTGCTCTATCAACCAAGTATTGCTGGTGACAGTTCAATCAGTAACACCTGTAATGCCACAAGCACCAATGGCATTTTCCTATCTGAAATCGGCAAAAACAGCCAAACTACCAAGCTGACGGCATCAACAAAAATTGACGCATACGGCGGCGCTTCAGGCGGCACGACTATCCCACCAATAACGCCACCCGTTTCTGGTCCAGCTACCTCGCCGGTTGCAGAGGCACAATGCTTAAACAACCATATCAACGGATTAACGCCGCTTTATAAAAAAAGCCTGATCGCTGCGGTGTTTACCAATGGTTCCAGCTCTAACTCTGAGCTTCAGCTACTATCGAGCACAGAGCTCAAGCAGACTGGAAAGCGCTACCCGCTTTCTTCAACTCAGCCCTTGGTTGTAGCCAACAAAAACCAGTCACAATTAGCTGTTATTGAAACTAGCAATTCTCAGGCAGTGATCCTGGATAGCAGCACACTTGCACTACAGACAAGTATTAACAAGAGCAACATTCAGGCTGCAGTATTTGCCAATAACGACAGCGAATTACTCGTCAGTGACGGTGGCAAAATACTAAGCTGGTTCAATATTGCCAATCCTTCCAACCCACCTGCAACTTTGGTATTAGACGATAATATTATTAGACTGGTATCGGATCCTAGTGGTCAGTTTAGTGCTGTACAGACCAGCAATCACATACACCTCATCAATAACCAGACAAGAAGCATCATCAAGTCAGAGCCTTATGCGAAAAGCCTAGTCTATGGCATGAGTATGCTAAGCGACAAGATTGTCATCTCGCGCTCTAAATCTATTGATTATATCCAGTTTGGTAACCTGATCGGCTCACCGCTAAAAGTTGGCTACCAGTTGATGAACAAGGAACTTATCAATAAATGGGCAACGGCTTCCAGTAACTCCTTCAACTCAACTACGCTCGGTTATCTGCTTCAGACCATTGGAGAAAGTGCTGAAATCAGCCAGGAATTTAACAATATTGATCTGGAATGGTTACCAGCCAATGCCACAACTGCCGATGATGTTAAAGCTGTAATGCTTTCAGGCTATTATCGAAATGAGCGGATAAGTTTATACAAAAACCTCTAATCTGGTAGCCAAATAACACAAACCTGACGCCCAGCATATGCTATCTCCCACTACGTAGACTGGGCGTTATTTCCTTTGAAACTTACCTAACCATACACTCCGAGTTGCAAACTAAGTGCAACCATTTGGTTAAATAATGGTTATCAAACAGATAAAAACCCGAGCTAACTCACTGACATTATTAATTACAGCAGCTATAGTCCTGTGTAAATTTCATTAAGCTTGCCAATAATGCGCTTCTCTGCCTTCAATAAAACCATGCTGCTTGTCAGTGCCCTGAGCTGGGTACTGGTAACTATGATGCCTGTCATCAATGCGCATGGGGCAAATGCAGGCGTATGGGCAACACTATGTACCGTCAACGGCTTTGAACGCGTTCTTATCGAGGAAGGCAAACCGGACACACATGCAGGAAAGCCCTGTCCGTTCAGTCACTTTTCGACCTTCCATTATGACCGACTTCCAACTGCACCTCTCTTTGAAGTATTGAGCTATGTTATTTCAGACAGCTACACTTATTTGGCTCTAAGTGTACGATTTGAAAGACAAGTTCCCCGTGCCCCGCCTGAAAGCCACACGTAGCAAGTTCACCTTTTGTACCGTTTCCGCTATTTCGTATTTCTTAAGTTATTTGCCATAACCGAAGCAACACGCTGAAAAGTCTCCACCTCTTCGTCTGTCAGGCCTACGCGCATTTGCTTGTCAATCTCCGTTTCGGCCACTTTAATCTGTTCCATCAGGCTTTTGC
>NZ_JAKRFQ010000096.1 GCF_022347985.1 Photobacterium sp. OFAV2-7 | reverse complement strand
ACATTGCTTAGTCAGATTATCCTTTTTACCTTGTCCGAACGTTATCGCTTTATCATCCTGGTTAAGCTCTCGAATACTTGTATCATGAATATTTCCAATTAAATGCTCGGGATAGACAAAGTGGTCACAGTTATATAAATCACCATTAGCTTCTAAAGCAAAAGCGTGACCGCAAGTTTCAGAGAAGGTACACAAGTTAGCTGGCTCTTTGCACCAGGTTGCCAAGGTATTATCAAAAATATTGACAAAAATTCGGCCAACATCTTTTTTTATCCAACGGTCAAAAATACGGTTCAAAAACTCGCCATATTCTTTCGATGGTACAGACCATGGTGTTACTGTCGCTTCCTGATCATAATTTGGATTCACGAGCTGTAAGCCATCTTCAGTAACCTGCGCCGCTTTTCGCTCGACTAGCGGAATAAACTGCAAAAATGTTGAACCAATACTGGTCAGGAAATCATAAACTTTTTCCGGATACTTAACGTTTTCATTATTAACGACAGTTAAGGTATTGAATTCGACACCGTACTTTTTCATCAAAGCAATGGATTCCATCACTTTGGCGTGAGTTGGTCGCCCTGCGCGGTTTACACGGTAGTTATCGTGAAGTTCAGCAGGCCCGTCAATCGAGATCCCGATTAAAAAGTTATGCTCTTTAAAAAACTTGCACCACTCTTCATCGATAAGAACACCGTTGGTCTGGAATGCATTATGGATACGATGGTTTTTCTTATATTTCTGCTGAAGCTCGACCGCCTTCTTGAAGAAATCAAGTCCTAGCAAGGTCGGCTCACCACCCTGCCATGAAAAGTCAACATCAACGGTATCCTGCGCCTCTATATTTTGTCTGATATAAGCTTCCATCGTTTCATCTGACATGCGCCAGTTTTTCTTACGCTCCGGATACAGATTTTCTTTTTCCAGATAGAAGCAGTAATCACAGTCAAGGTTACACACTGAGCTGCTTGGTTTTGCCATTACATGGCATTGGCTGATTGCAGGGCGAGACTGATTGGACATTGTTTCCTCGATATTTAACTAATTATTATGATTTATCTTTGTTATTGATATAAATATTTATAACTGATTTGCGTATCTATATCCCTTAACCCACAAGGCAAATTTGACCAAGGTTATAGATTTGGCTTGTTCGTCTATATGTTACCCTTATTCTCTACCTCGCCAGCCATTACTATACGGAAGTCGCTGCTTGTTCCACCCCCAGCGCGGCTCCTCGTTCTCAGCACTCCATTGTAGAAATGCCCCTTTAAGCCTTTCTACCTGTTCCGGGTAATCAGCAGCCAAATCTCGTGACTCAGCAATGTCTTCACTGATCTTAAACAGCTGAGGCGCAGTATTTTCAGATAACAGATCCGGCATCACCAACTTCCAGTTTCTGTCCCTCACGGCAGCCTGACGTGGCATATGCCAGAACAAATAACGGTCTTCCAAATGAGAGGCTTTACCGGTTAACAAAGGTATCAGATTAAGGCCATCAAGTTTCCACTCAGCTTTCTCTTTCGCTCCTGCAGCCGATAACAAGGTAGGTAATAAATCGAGCGAAATGATAGGCTCATCGATAACTTGCCTTGCAGGTATAGTTCCCTTCCAGGTAATTGTAAACGGAATACGAATACCACCATCCCACACTGTCACCTTTTCACCACGTAACGGGTGGTTATATGATTTATTGCCATGCTTGCCCATGAACTTACCACCGTTATCCGATAAGAAAACAATGATAGTATCTTCCATCAGCTTGTGTTCTTCGAGCTTGGCAATAATACGGCCAACGTTATGATCCATATTGTAATTCATCGCGACAGAGAGGCGTCGAAGCGGATTTTCAATGTCGTCGAAACGGGCCAAATCATCTTCTAAGGCTTGCAGAGGGCCATGAATAGCATTGAAAGGAACGTATAGAAAGAATGGTTCGTTTTTGTTTCTCTCGATGAAATTAACGGCCTCTGAGCCAAACCGATCAGTCAGATATTCATCGAATGGCTCAACAAGCTCATCATTTCGATACATTGACGAAAAAGGGGCATTTTGGGCGTTTGCGACATTCTTAGCGCCGACAAAATAATCTGCCGCACCATTGTTGAATCCAAAAAACTCATCAAATCCGCGGTTGTGAGGCCAGAATTTTTTTGGATCTCCGTCGTGCCATTTACCGACTATCGCTGTCCTGTAACCTGCGTCTTGAAAGTAGTTTCCTATTGTCGGTATATCAACGGGGACACCTTGCTCCATACCCTCTTCACGCACATAGGGACCGACATTGTCATGGGCTCCAAAACGCTGTTGATAGCGCCCTGTGAGCATACCGGCACGAGAAGGACCTGACACCGGTGCCGTCACATAACCGGCGGTTAAAATTGCGCCGTCTTCAGCGAGGCGGTCAAGGTTAGGTGTTCTCACATCTTTGCTAATGTTCTGAAATCCAGTATCCGAATACCCCAGATCATCGGCAAAGATAAGCACAACATTTGGCTGACGTTGTTGCTCCGGTAAGCTCGAAACACTCTGATTAGCAAATACAGGCTGTGTGCTTCCCACCACACACGCAACAGAGCAGGCTGCAGCAAGTAGATTCGCTCTGATAGTCGGTAGCTTCATTCGATCCCTCTATGAATTAAGAATAATCGTCCAGTGCCTTACATAAGGTGCATTGCGGCATTAGGGGGCAACTAATAGCAACCAATTATTTGCACGGCATCTATTCCACAGCTTGAACGTTTCACCTCACTTGAAGCAACGATTCTCAGTGCGCTTCTACCAAGAGCGGTTGATCAAACCAAAGGAATAAACCTAGTTATGCAAAGTCAGCCAAAGGTTAATAACCGTCTATCAGGCAGCTAATTACACTTTTACGCCAATAGGTCACTTTTGCACTTTATACCTTATAGGTTTTTCAAGTTCAATAGAAACGTTTATATTGAGTGATCTAGGTACAGATTTATATTGCCATATGTACTCCAGGCCGTAACCCTCGGAGAGGGTCACCATACAAACAACACATAAGCAGTTGATAAAAAACAACAAAAGCTCAATTCCTTTTGTCATAACTATAAAATAGTGTAACTAGAGTCAGAGTCTCCCTTGAACAAGGCATCTAACATAATTTCATTGTTTTCGACAAGACGACTGCCAGCGATTGTCTCTGCGAAAACCGCGCAATTTGCACACACCAAAAACCGTGTGATACTAAAAATATCGAATAAAAGTTAGGAAGGGAGCCTAAGTGAAGCTCGGGTTAACTATCTCGGTATTGATAACCGTTTTATCAGGCAGTGTTGCATCGGCTTCGGCAGCCGAAGAATCACAGGCGTTTGAGGATGCGATCAAGCAAGAGTGCAGTATTTTGTTTGATCGCGAATTTTCCCGCTATCGACTACATATCGATCCCTACGGCGCAAAGTCATATGGCATTGCGTTTGCCAAAGGGAAGTTACGCAGCAGCTCAGGATTACGCGCACCAGATTCATCCATGATCTGCATTTATGACAAGCGCTCTGGCCGCGCCGAGATAAGTCAAAGTTTCAACTCTGAACGTCTCAATTACTCACTCACAGCCACTCGACCAGTTTCAGAAGTCAGTCTGGGTTTGCGAGTAACCAAATAAACCGCCATTGCAGCAAGTACAAAGCCGATAACACCAAAACCATCAAAGGACTCACCAAAGACCAGCCAGGCCTGAAAGGCAGTCATTGGCGGCACTAGGTAAAAAGTCGAAGCGACTTTAGATGCTTCCCCATTATCAACCATGTAGAGAAGCAATAAGATTGCAATACCTGACAGCACCACAACCGCCCACACCATGGCAAAGATAAATTCAGGAGTCCAGTTCACCACCATCGTTTCTGTTGTCAGGGCAACAGGCAGAAACAGCATCGCTGCTGCGATATACTGCCACACCGCGCCGCCGACCATATCCACTCCCTGACAGAACTTCTTCTGGTAGAGGGTACCTAAGGTGATCCCCAGTAATGCAAATGCAGTAAATATATAGGCTGCTTTCCGGCTCCCTTCTTGTTGCCACTCCATATTTCCTTGCAGCACCAGTCCAATCCCGATAAAACCAATAAGCAAACCGATCCATTGTGACAGGCGCATCTTCTCATTCCATGCCATCACTATAATCACCGCTGTAAGTATTGGCTGAAGCCCGACTAGCAACGAACAAAGCCCGGCAGGCATCCCGAGCGAAATCGCCTCATAGGTACCACCAAGATAAAACCCATGAATTAATAAACCCGACATCATTGAATGGAATAGCGCCTTCCCACGTGGCAAATGGGCACGCAGTATAAACATCAGCAATATGAAAAGGACGATATTAGCTACCATTCGGATCAGCAGAAACGTGGCCGGTTCAGCATACGGGAGCCCAAACCGGGCACCAATAAAGCCTGAGCTCCAGAGGATGACAAAAATAAACGGTATCATGCGAACAGCCATCACTATTTCCTTTCCTTTTTATTTGTTAGACATTACTTTAATCAGGTACAGAAAAGTTAATAGAGACAGATTTATCTACTTTTTAGGGTACAGATTGCCAGCCGAGGAGATGTGGTGTGTCGAAAAAATATCAGCAAGTTGTTGATCTCATCACTGAGCGGATTGACAAGCAAAGCTATCAATCTGGTGACAAGTTACCCTCAATCCGAGACTTGAGTACCCAGTTGGCAATCAGCAAGAATACCGTTATCCGTGCCTACCAACAGCTAGAGGCCACCCAGCGAATAGAAGCTCACCCTCGTTCGGGATACGTGGTCACTCAGCAAAAAAGTCCGGCCGCGGCAACCGTCAGTGAACCGGGCTATGTTGATTTGATGTCCCTGAGCAAGGAGATCATGAGCCTGTCATTGTCTCATCAGGTACTACCGGCAGGCTCGGCACACCCCGATACCCGCTTTCCGGCCATCCGTTCCCTCTATGCCGAAATCGGCCGCCATAGCCGCTATCAGACCAATATTCCCAGCCACTACCAGCTTCCGCCGGGTAACGAGGTACTACTTCGCCAGCTCGTCTATATCAATCAGGAACTTGGTGTAACAACCTCGGCGAACGACATCCTGATCACCCATGGTGCTCAGCAGGCCATCAGCCTCAGCCTGCAGGCCGTCACCCGCCCCGGCGACATTGTGCTTGTTGAATCTCCAAGTTATTTCGGCAACCTGCTCCTGCTTGAGTCGCTGGGGTTAAAAGTGGTCGAGATCCCAGCCAGTGTTACAAGCGGAATGGATTTATACGCACTAGAACAAGCCCTTGAACGCTGGCCTGTCTCAGCAATTATCATCAATCCCAGCTTCAACAACCCAGCCGGCTATGTTATGTCTGAGCACGATAGACTGACGTTTTTGGATATCACCAAAGAGATCCCAATCATAGAAGATGATGTATTCGGCGGATTGGCCTATGGTCGCAGACCGTTGCCGCTCAAGACGCTGGATAAGGAAAACCGGGTGATCTACTGCAGTTCGCTGTCAAAAACCTTGGATTCCCGCCTGCGTATCGGCTGGGTTATAGCCGGAAAATATCAGGATCAGATAGAGAAACGCCTGATGACAGACAATATGGGCAGTTTGAACTTAATGCAATCTGCCGTTGGCCAGTTTCTGGCAACAGGTAAATACCGTCAGCACCTCAGCAAAATTCGTAAAAGTTACGCCAGAAGGCAACGCCAGTTTTTTAAGCTATTCACAACAGAGCTTGATCGCTTCCCTTGGCTGCAAGGCCAGTATCACCTCTCCCAGCCTGAAGGTAGTTTCCTTTGCTGGCTCACTTTACCTCTGCATGCAGACGGCGCAGACATCTACCAAGAAGCGCTGCGGCAAAACATCAGCATTCTACCCGGCAAAATGTTCAGTACCCAAAGCCAGCATAACCACTGTATCCGCCTGAGCTTCGCCAATTTTGATGATAACAACCAGTGGGAAGTTGGTCTGAAGAAACTCGCGCAGATCATTGCCGACCATACCCAGTAAGGCAGTTTCAATAAAAACCACAGCAAATAAGGAAGGCTTGGTCTAAATTACAGAATAAGCCTTACTAACCAAGAACTTTAGCTCATGATGACGTCTGTTATTCGCACCCTTTCTCTTGTTTTACTATCCATTTCTGGTGCTCTCATACTTACCGGTGTGACAAAGGCTACCGAGGTAATAACAGGCTCGAGCAACAACATGGACTATCAAGTATCCCTTGTGGCCCAAAACTTATCTGTTCCCTGGGGAATGGCTTTCATTAATCCAAATCAACTGCTTATCACCCAACGCCATGGGGAAGCTGTCATCATTGATGCTGCCGGGAACAATCGTACTCAGGTTAAAGGCCTGCCAGATGTTGCAGCAGCAGGACAAGGAGGGCTGCTTGATGTTGTGACTGAGCCGGGCTACCAACAGTCAAATGGCTGGCTGTATTTTACCTATAGCAAAATGCTTGGAGAACAAGCTGTCACCGTGCTGGCCCGTAGCAAGCTCAAACAAGATACGCTGATCCAGTGGCAAGAACTGCTTGTTACTGACTCCGCCACAACAAGCTATCGCCACTTTGGCAGCCGGATCGCCTTTGATCAACAAGGGCACCTGTTCTTCTCCGTTGGTGATCGTGGTGAGCGCACTAACGGACAGGATCTCACCACACATGCCGGAAGTATTCTCCGCCTCAACATGGACGGGACTGTTCCAGCTGACAACCCGTTTGTCTCCCAGCCAAACGCGCTTCCGGAGATCTGGAGCTATGGCCATCGCAACCCGCAAGGCCTGGCCTATGATCGCGGCAATAGTCGACTGTGGGCAATAGAGCATGGGCCACGTGGCGGTGATGAGATCAATCTGATCGAAAAAGGCAGTAACTACGGCTGGCCTGTTACCTCCCATGGCAAAGAATATTGGGGGCCTCTGTCAGTGGGTGAAGCAACTGAGAAAGAAGGCATCGTTTCACCGCGTAAAGTCTACATTCCCTCTATTGCCCCAGGCAGCTTACTTCACTATACAGGCGAAGCCTTTCCCGGATGGCGGGGAGATCTATTTGCCGGCGCGCTAAAACTTGAACATATCAACCGCATTTCTTTAGGCAAAAACGGCGATATTCTCTCGGAAGAGCGCTTGGTTTCGCCGTTGAAAGAACGCATTCGGGCGCTGATACAAAGCCCCGAAGGTTGGATTTACTTCACTACCGATTCTGGCAACTTATACCTGATTTCACCTTAGCCTTAATCACTTACTTGCAGCTGTATCTGATCCGCACCCCGTGGTCAAGGCTGTGCAATTATAGTCTTCTTTGTTACCGTGGAAACTGCCGCATTCTTCGGTGATGCAGTCGACTTCTGCTGGCTTAGAACCATGCCCCTTGACCTCAGGTGTGGTCAGACAAATTTTCGACGAACGTTACCTGTCGATATTGGCTGCTCGCTGCCTCCACCACCTTCCATCCATCAGCTCTTTTATCTAAAAGCTTAACGCCCTATTCATAGCTCACTCAACTCAAAAATAAGCAACATATCGCACATGATAGCTGCCTCGCAACGTTTACAGTTTCTTCGGTATACAATAACTGTTGTCATAAATGCGATTTAACCGTCAACAGGTAAACAAGGACTACACTGCGCTCAAGGAAAGAAGCACTAATATGGATCTACACTCACTCAACAACCATTACTGTTCCACCCCAGAACTCCTCGATGATGCCTATTCCATCCGTTATCAAGCATATTTGGAGCAAGGGTATATAGAAGCCAATCAGCAGCAAAGACTGGAAGACGAATTTGACAACATGCCGAACAACCATACCTTTGTACTGCAATGCAATAACCGGTCAATTGCCTCCTTGCGGATATCGGTGATTAAGCAGCAGCTCGGCTGGCTTGATATTCCGGTCAAAAGACTGTTTCCCGAAGCCTTTACCGAATTAGAACAAAAATATGACACCCTTATGGAGCTAAACAGGCTCACTGTCTTGCCTGAAATCACCGACTTTTCAGCAACGGTTCCGCTTGCACTGTTCGCCAGCCCGATGCATCTGACCGAACTCTCGGGAAAGACACTGGTTATCTGTGCCGCGAGGAAAAATCACAAGCGATTCTACGAGCGTCTCGGCTTCAGGAAAATCACCGATTACAAGCGGTACCCAACCCTGAAATTCGATACCGCCATGTTTGTCAGCGAATGGGATCCTGATAAGGATCGTCTGAGCCTATATCCGCTGAAAGCCCATTACTCCCAACTAAAACCTGTTTTATCAAATACCGAACTGACGCAGATGTTCCGCTGACAACCCGAAGCTGTAACAGCCAGCGACTAAGCATTCTTCGGTGAGAATGCAGGCGCCAGTTTCATTTTCGTAGCGAAGAGATAAAAAATCCCCTTGCCATTGGCTAAGGGGATTTTTCACTAACTACAACAGATCTGTTTACAAGTGCTCTCCGCGGCGAAGCGCATCAATACGCTTGTCTAACGGCGGGTGTGTCATGAACAGCTCAGACAATGACTTCTTGCCATTGATACCGAAGGCCATCATTGAGCCTTCTAGCTGAGATTCGTGGCTTACCTTCAAGCGCTCAAGTGCTGCAATCATCTTCTCGCGTCCGACAAGGTGCGCCGAGCCCGCATCAGCCTTAAATTCGCGATGACGGCTATACCACATCGTCAGAATACTCGCCAGGAAGCCAAACAGGATTTCCATGATTGTTGAAACAACAAAGTACATCATGAAACTGCCACCTTCGCCCTCACCGTCTTCGTCGCCGCTGTTAAATCCGCTTACCGCACCGGCAACCAAACGAGAAACAAAAATAACAAAGGTATTCACGACACCTTGCATTAGCGTCATAGTAACCATGTCGCCATTAGAAATATGACTGACTTCGTGCGCCAATACGGCTTCGGCCTCATCACGGGTCATGCTGTGAAGCAAACCTGTCGATACCGCTACCAGCGAATCATCTCGCTTTGCTCCCGTTGCAAACGCGTTGATATCTGCCGAGTCATAGATTGCAACAGTCGGCATGCCTATACCAGACTGCTGGGCCTGCCGTGATACGGTTTCCATCAACCAATGTTCAGTTTCATTTCGCGGGTGCTCAATCACCATGCCGCCAACAGAGCGCAACGCCATCGACTTTGACATAAACAGCGAGATCAGCGAGCCGCCGAAACCAAACAATGCTGCCATTACCAACAAGCCATTCAAGCTACCAGGCTGTAAGCTGGTAAAAGCATAGATAAGATTCAAGACAACACTGAAGACCAGCATCACAGCAAGGTTAGTTGCCAGGAATAATGCAATTCGCTTCATATTTTTAATATTCTCCAATTAGCAATCATGCTTTCTAGTTCTGTACAAACGATGGTGTTCCATAAACAAATTGCATACGGCGCCACCAATTCGATTTGTTATTTATAGTATGGTCGATCAATCTAAATACAAGTAAAAGGGGTAAATTGTTACGTTTCGTTAGTA
>NZ_JAKRFQ010000095.1 GCF_022347985.1 Photobacterium sp. OFAV2-7 | reverse complement strand
ATAGGCATATTGGCTCTGAAAGGTGAGGTTAACACTTCACCTTTCAGTTGTATTGAATTGTCTACTGGGAAGTGAGTGACTAACTATATTTACCCCAGTCGCGCTTGACAAACCAGTTTGTCGGCCAGGAAACAAATTCACTTGGTGAAAATTCATCACCTAAAACCTCCATGTCGACAATGCGTTCAGGCAGTAAAGAAAGAATATGATGGCGGTGATCACTGTCATAATCCCACAGATGATAGCGATCAGACTGATTTTGTGCTAACCGTCTTGGACCAAAGTCCATTGGTGCACAGGTTCTTGTCAGTTTCTGGCCACTTTCTTTGGAGATAAACGTTAGACGCACCATTTTTTTGTTTTGAATAGCATCAACAAAATGACTTTGATACATAGTAAACTCCTAACAACATGTGTCGCTTGTAGCATATGGTAGAAGAACCATGCATAAAAAACTGAGAGAATACTCTAAAAAGTGCTAACGCTATGTTAGTCAAGGCCGATTCTGAAGGGGATGTAGGCATTTTTCCGAATCGTCACCAGCGCTGGTGGCGATTCGATATCTGTTAATGACGCATTATCTTAGAGTTGGTCTTCTCTGGGTGTTTCATCAGGTGGGTATGGCGATTTGTTGCGGTTTGAGCCATGTCATCTAGAATTCGCCCCATGTCTGACGTGTGCAAACATTCCACAACACGAGGCTCGCATTTCAGGTTAGTGCCTAGTTCATAATGACACGCTCTTTCTGGATAGAAGTCGATATCACTGTCTCTGAATTTCTTAGAGTCAGTTATGTCGTTAAACATAGATGCTACGGTGTGGCAGAAGACATCATAAACATCGTTGGTACTTCTGGCTGTATTAATTTTGTTCCTAAAATTAGGTGTGTATGTTCTTTCCAATTTGGAATATGAGATGTGAGAGGGCATGTTTCTTGCCTCCTTCGTGCCTTAGCTATAGTCACCTATTAACTATAGGTCGGCAGAGAACTGAGTCAATCTGAACTCCAGCGCGCCTTAATCACCTCGGCAATTGTCGCTCCCCAGAATTGGTAGATTTCGGGACCGGGGTGAAAGCCGTCGATAGCCATCTGCTCAGGCTTAAGGCGGTAATTGAGGTCGATTAATTCACAATCGTCCTGCGTGGCAGCCCAACGGGTAAGTTGACGATTAAATGCCTTGGCCTTGCTTCCTAGATACCAACGCAAAGGGTGGGGCAAGGCCGGAAACTGTTCCATCGGAGGGATCTTAGTCAGTATGATCTGGCGGCAAGAAAAATGGTTGCGGATTTGCGTGACAAGGGCTTTTTGCTGCTGTAGCCATCGAATCGAACTCAAAGGCTTGGTAACGTCGTTGACACCGAGCGAAATAATCACAATATCATAGGCTTGCCTAGGATGATTAGACAGGCTGGAGCGGGTGTCTCTCGTCGTGGATCCTGACTTGGCATGAAGCTGCCATTCTAGTTTGAAATGACTGCTTAGCTGATTGACCACATTACCTGACAGTGCCTGAGATTGATTCTCGGCACCGACACCTGCGGCAGCCGAGTCGCCGACCAGTAACAAACGAAGCACTCTTCCTTGTCCGGCACTACCGCTTCGCGGGCCGGAAGCCTCTTCCAGTTTTGGGGTTACCTTGCGAACATAACGGCCCTGAACAATGAATACCGGTGCCATCAGTAGCAGAACCAGATTATGAATCATATTTTTCTCCTACGTAGAAGCCCATAGTCATGGAAAAAGTGTCTTCTAGCATAGGATTAATTATTAGCTTTATTCGTCTGATTTTTCTATTTCAATAATAAAAAGAGGCCAAGAATCAGGTTGCCATTATAGGGAAGCAACCATAATTTTGGCCATCAATTTATCGGCTGTTGATTTACAAGCGTATATTACTTATTGGCAGCTGGCTGGACTTCACCATGGACGACCCAAGGCTCGTCAGCAACTGTCAGACTGTCTTTATCCTGCCAGGTGGTAGTGATAGTCGGGATATTTGCTGCAGTTGGTAGTGTCAGCAGCGATGCTCCGGTTAGATTCAACCCTGAATTTGTACAGTCAGCGGCACCACCAGCGGCTGGCAAGAAGCGTTTGTCGATACCCGTTGCTTTAAGCACGTAACGGTTGCCGTTGTTGTCGGTATAAACTTCGGTACCGTCAGCAATACTGAACTGTGCATCCCACTGGCCATTAGTCTGGTTCCATGGGATACCATGCAAGTTACCCGGACCGTGGTACTCAAGCATGACCTGGGTATTGTTATTGCTAGATTCGCCGTTTCGATCATTCGCTGTCGTGTGGGTATAGATAAAGTTAATGGCTTTATCGAACTCGTAGAAGCTTTGGTCTGCCTGGTTTTGCAGCATGGTTAGCTGGCTCCAGCTGTCTAGTCCCATTTCCCAGCGATAGGTAACTACACTTTGGCCGTTAAGGTCATCCCAGCTGGTTACCGAGCCCGCGTCTGAGCTAAGGACAAATTCGCCGCTTGATGCGCCCCAGAAATCTTGGCCATTGCTAAGATCTGCACGGGTGAAGTTAAGTTTAACTGGCTGACCTGACAGTTTCAGTGTCATATCCGCCGGGTCGATGGTATATGCGATGCCTGTTGAAGAAGGGTCTTCGTAGGCCTGAGTGAAGGTCCAGTTAACAGCATCATTCATGCTGATGTTGCTTTGCGGACAGCTGCCGTAACAGGTTAAACCGATAGCACCACTGTTGAAGATGGCATCATTAGCACGGACGGTTTCACTAGTTGTGTAAGCGACTCGGTGAGTACCGCTGCCGTTACCTAAATAGTTGACATTCTGGCGAAGTAACGGTGACCAGAAGTAAGTATTCTGTGTAATGCCAGCATCAACGCCATCCGGGCTACCAGAACCGTTGTCAGCCTGGAACTGACCAGCACTCTCAACCCAGTAAACGGTTACTGAATTGCTGCCGGTCCAATATTCGAAGGCTTCACCATCTTGTAGGTCGCGTTGTCCTTTGGTCTGGCGAACCAGCTTGCCAGGTGCTGTTACTACGTTGTAGCTAACACCGTTTTCATCAGTAATTGTGGTAGGAGACACATAGCCTGGTTGGTGCTCTTCCTCTGTCCATAGTCCCCATTCACCGATAAAGCCGTGCTGGGGCTGGCCGTTTATATTAGAGATATATTCGAAATTGAATCCAGCTTTAATATCCAGCAGAGCACCAGTAGCAAGATTAAACAGCGAATAGCTATGAACGTTTTCGCGTGGGTTGTTACGGCTCAGACAAACTTCCGGGTTACTGCCAACCTGTTTAAAATAGAAGTTTTCATTGTATGCCAGTTTGTATTCAACAGGTACCGGCGGGCTTTGGCTCCAGTCGATGCCCTGTGTCTTACCGCGGCCGCTGTTCCCTTGAGCATCGTCAATTTGTACGATGGCAGCTTGCTCAATGGTATTGCCACCTTCTTCGAAGGTGTTGATTAGGCTGATGATGTTCTGACCGTTCTGAACACTAATGTTCAGGTCACCTTTGTCGCCACCTGTCGCATGTTTAAAGGTAAACTGCAACTCGCCGAACGGGCTGTTCGGGCCAGGTGCTGCCGAAACAGTAGTGTTTATAATGTATTGCCCATCTTGCTCTTCAGAGTCCTGGAACCACACTTCAACTTCCTGCGCGCTGCTGCTGTTGGCACGCTTGGAGCTAACTACAACTTCCGAGTAGGCGATTTTACTTGCAGCAGCCTGAGAGCTGGAGTCGTCCTGGCGTTGTTCACACTGTGCTGAGTCGACCAAAGCCCGGTAGTCAGCGTTGGCAAAGTGCTCGGCACCGGTAGCTTTCATAATACACAGCAGCATGTTAGCCATGTTTAGTGGCTCGGCGGCTTGCTCGCCGACATAGCTGTCAGTAATGGTGTTTGAGTAGTCGGTGCCCGGATCGCTAAAATTAGCAGTAGTGGAAGCTGAAAAGAGGGCGCTGGTGATCGCCGCTGCTAAAGATATCTTATTCATATCAAGTCCTTTTTATTATTATTGTTAGTTAACAACACTGACTGTTGAGGGGGTGCTGATACCACTAACGGCTTGTTCTGTTTCGCTGGAACTTCCTCCGCCGCTATTACAAGCAGTTAGAACAAAACTTAATGTAATTAAACATAACAAGTGCTTTAATAATTTCATTGATATATCCCTTTATAATACACGTCATGTATTCGCCCGGTTTACTATGCCCAAGCTAAAAGCTAATTTATAAGTTGTTGAATAGTAGAAAGTAGAAAGATTAATTTATGTTGATATGAAATCCATTTAATTTAATTGTCTCTGCTCGTGATTATTATAATCCTGATGAATAATAAAATCACAGAGAAGTTTTTATTATCTTTTTAATATTGTGCGAAAGAACAGTGTTAGTTAATTAATTGACGATTAAACCGACGAAATAATATCATTTCCGTCAAAAAAACGACGATCTCATTGAGTTAAAAGCGTCATGATATATTAGTTCAATAACTCTATTTTGGTTGAAAATTGTATACTAACAATAGATATTTTCATATTTATATCTATTTATCAGTAACTTGTATGTTTTTGATGAGAGTCTGATGGATTAGCGGTTTCTATTGTAGGTTTTATAAGAAAAAGTCGATTGTGATCTTAATTCAATAAATGGTTTTGTGTTTTTTCAAGCTTTAAAACCGAGGTTTTAGTGTCTTTATTCTATTTTGACTTTTTCCATGCTCAATTTTGTATAGCATGTTGTATTTATAAGGAATATATCTATCAATTGTTTTTGTTACAGTTTGATGTAACCGCTCTGCTTATTTATTAGCCGATAGTGATAAGTTTAAATATGATGTTCATTGTGATGAATAACACCCAATAGCCATATGTATAAATACAAGCGGCAATAAATATTAAAAGCGCGGATAACTGGCAACCAGTGAGGCTCGTTGAAGCCATATATCTATGTTGTCGGCGAATTACAGTTACTCGTCACTAACCCGATCAAGTATGCCCTGGTGGCATATTGTTGTGTTATTTATACATCTATGTAGATGTTTTTGTGACTTACGCTTGATTAATCAATGAAATCATATGCAATCATTATCGTGAGTAATTGTTTTTGACGTAATTAGAAGAGTAGTGGATGTAAACGTGAACATATTATCAAGCTTTAAAGGCCGAATCATATCGGTCGCGGTCTTGTTGTTGGTAGCCTCGTTGGCTATCTCGTCCTTTTTATCCTATCGGCAGCTATCTTCCTCAATCTTAAGGAACATTGACGAATACTCAATGCTTAAAATTGATAGCTCGTCAGACAGAATCACAGATTGGTTTCAAACCATTAAGGAAGGTGTCATTGCCACCGCACCCGATTTCGCTATTGATCGGAGTGACTTGCAAATCACCTTAATGGTGAAGCAAATTGCAAGTGTATCTAAGGCCTCGGATTTTGTTGTAGGTTTTGAAGACGGTCGTTCTTACGGCGCCAAAAGTGGCATGCGTAGCCTAGCATTGTACGATCCCCGAGTTCGTGGCTGGTACAAAGCAGCCAAGGCAAAGCGGAGTACTGTCATTACTGGTATCTATAAAGGAGCATCTTCTGGAAAGTTGATGATCAGTATTGCAGAACCATTCTTTTACGAAGATAAGTTCCGTGGTGTTTTGCTTGCTGATCTAGATTTGGATTTGCTGGGCGAAGTCGTCAACGAGTCTCCTTTCCCTGGCGCGATGACCGGGTTGTATGACGATAAGGGCACAACTGTCGCTTCTACGGGAGAGGTGGATGTTCCTGGTAAGACAAAACTCTCAGATTTTCCTGAACTGGCAGAACTAGAACGCCAGGTGCTCTCAAAAGAGCAGGGGATTTTCGATTATAGTCTGGGTGGGGTCGACAAGATTGCTTACTTTAAGGAGATTGTTTTAGACGAAGAAAACAGCTGGCACCTTCTTGTCGGTATCGACAAGTCTGTCGCTCACGCCGAAGTTGACGAGGCTGTGAACACCTCGTTGGCAACAGCAGGAATACTGCTGGTGTTTGCGATTGTGATTATTCTGGTTGTACTGAATCGAATCTATCGTCCAATTTTGGATCTAAAATCGACTATCGTCGAACTATCGCAAGGTAATGGCGATCTTACCCGTCGCCTTGATGTCTATACTAATGATGATTTAGGGCAGATAGCAGAAGCGGTGAATATCTTTATTGGTAACCTGCAGGCAATGATGTTGGAGGTTTCTCAGTCTACCGCGCATATTTCAGAAGGGATCCAGCAGCTTAAAACCCAAACGGAACTCAATAACAATGTCCTCACTGCTCACTATTCAGAAACCGAGCAGGTCGTCACAGCCGTTAATGAGATGAGCTCAACAGCTGAAAGTGTCTCTCAGAGTGCTTCTCAGTCGGCGTCATTTACCCAGAAGACCAGTGAAGAGGCTGAGCAGTCTAAGCGTGTGGTTGATGGGGCGGTGAGCAGCGTTGCTGCTTTGATTGACGAAGTCGAGTCTATGGCGCTGAGTATCCAAGCCATGAACGAAGATACCCAGAAGATTGGCTCTGTTCTTGGTGTAATCGGTGAAATTGCCGATCAGACCAACTTGCTGGCTCTCAATGCTGCTATTGAGGCGGCACGTGCCGGTGAGCACGGACGCGGTTTTGCCGTTGTTGCAGACGAAGTTCGCGCATTGGCAGCAAGAACGCAGCAGAGCACTTCTGAAATCAATGAGATGCTAACCAACCTGCGCAACGGGGCAAGCTCGGTTGTTGCAGCCATGGATGTCACTAAAAATAGCTGTCAGCAAACGGCGGATACAACGTCGAATGTGACTGAGAGCCTTGATTCGATGGCGACATCTGTTGTGGAAATCAACGATCTCGGAATTCAGATTGCGACAGCAGCAGAGCAGCAAAGTACGGTGACTGAGGAGATCAGCCGTAACATGATGGCGATTCAGGAGATGGTTAGCCAGCTGACAGATAACGGTACCCAAACCATGGACAGTACAAATAACCTTGCCAGCAGCAATGAGCAATTAGTCGCGATTGTGAAGCAATTTAAGCTTCAGTAGTTACTGCGCAACTAACCTGAAATGATAAACCCAGAGCCGTCACGTCAGTGGCGGCTTTGTTTGTTTATTGACATAAAGAAGGAAACAATCACTTCAGGGCCGTTAATGTCGTTATTTTTGTTGCCAAGAAGGCGAGGTAAGTCCGGCGTGTTACTGCCCGGAAAGTTGTGGCCGCCGCCTTCGATAGCATACAAGATCACATCATTGTGATTACTGGTGCATTGATAACTAACGACTCTGACAACTGAGCTATCTTTTTTATCAATGTCAGGCAGCATTTCAACAGACGGTACGGATGAGCATTGGTTAAACCTTCTCCATAATTTCAATGTTTCGTCCGTTGATAACACATTTCCCATCTTCTTATGCATAAAACGGACTGTACCACCTTGCCATGGCACCATTGGATCCTGGGTTCCGTTCATTAATAACATTGGTAGCGGTGAGTCGGGACGGCAGGTGTTGGCTAGCTTTGCAGGCATGTTGGCAATGACAGGAGCAATGGCAGTGAGCTTGTCGCTGGCTTCGCAGCCCATGCGAAGTGTCATCATGCCGCCATTGGAAAGGCCTGTCATATACACGTTGCTCGGATCAGCGTTGTAGTTGTTGATAAGGTGATCGATCAGGGTGCTGAGAAAACCGACATCGTCAATGAGAATGATCTTGTCAGATTTTCTAGCTGTGTTACCACGACCGTCGTTCCACTGCGCATCAATACCATTGGGATAGGCAACGATAAAACCTTTTTGGTCTGCGAGTTTATTGTACCCGGTTCTCTCCGCGAGTTCGTCACCGTCGGCTCTGCCTCCGCCATGTAGGGCCAGTAGCAAGGGAAATTGGTTGGAAGATGTGTGTTGAGGCGGCAGGTGTAGGTAGAAGCTTCGTTGTAGGCCGTCATGATGGATTGTTTCCAGATGAAGGTCATCATGAGTCGATTGCTTGGCAAAAGTATATGAGCTTATGGCTGAAAATAATATAACAAGCAGAGCAAAGCCGGGTCGTGAATAGGGTGGTCTTGTCATCCTTGGCCTCCTAAAGCTGTCTTACATTTTAGCTTGTACTTTAAATGGTAACGGCACAGACGATGCCGGAGGAGTTCGTATTCGTTATAGCGCCATTCGTCATGGCGCTGATTGTCGTTCTATCTAGTACTTTTTATTTTAGTGGTAGGTAGATATCTGTGATTAATTCGTGCTCCGTAACTTCGGGAAAGAAGTTCATGTAATGAAAGAAGCAGGGGAAATTGCGTAACTCCTCACCGCTTTCAGGCAACCATTGCCCATAGAGATAATGGACTTTGCTATCCAGGTCATCATGTGAACCATGATGCCTGATAACAGCGCATCGCCCGGCGGGAAGGGTTTTGTTTATAACCCCATGGGTGGTAGTGCCGATCGCTTGTTTGACTTCACCACAAATATCGAAGCGAAAGTCCTCAGGGGGTGTGACCTTGGGATCGTCATAGATGATGCCGAAGGTTCTGCTGCTGGTAATCGGTGAGAGTCCGGTTGATTTGCGCCATTCAATAAACTGGCTTGCTGATTCGTTGACGCGTTCCGGCGCTGCACGATGCTCTTTAACGGCCACTTTAGTTTCTTCGAAGAATGTGAGCTCTACTTTCATGTGTTTCTCCAATGCTATTTCACGGTGATGATACTGTTGATTCCAGTTCAACCAATTGGGTTGGTTGCGAAACTCAGAAGGTGACTGACCAAACTCCTTTTTAAATGCGCGAGCGAAGGATTCCGGGTACTCAAATTTCGCATCAAGCGCAATATCAATAATGCGAGTCTTCTGATGGAAAACCAGTTGATAGGCTGCACGTTTGAGTCTCAGTTGCTGGACAAACTTAAAGACATTGATCCCCATGTAATGGCTGAACTGACGATGGAAGTGATATTTAGAGAAATGTGCCACCTTGCTGAGCTTGGCAACTGTTAACTCATCATCGAGGTGCGCATAGATGTAGTTACAGACTTCATCGATTCTTTGTCGGTAATTCTCATTCACTTCCAGTGTATGACCTGTCGTTGTTTTCACTGTATCTTCCAGTTCGTCTTCTGATTGCTTGCTAGTATCGCCATGAAGAAGGCAAATATCCTGACAGATATTGCTATCGTGGTTAAGTGTAAGCAATTGCATTTGCTTACAACAGGCAGTAATTGAGTGTGTTATTATTCTTGCCAAGAATATAAGAGAGTATTTGGGTATAAATTTGGGCGGGGGCTGTTCCTCCAGTTTCAACGCATGGCTGTATATAGAGAACCTATGACTTATAAGATCTTGATTGTTGAAGATGATCCCATCGTTAGAATGAAATTCCGAGGTCACTTTTCACAGGCTGGCTATACCGTTTATGAGGCTGAAAACGGTGCGGCGATGAAGACCGTTCTGGGCAATGAAAAAATCGACCTAATCCTTCTGGATCTTAATCTGCCGGGTGAAGACGGTATCCAACTGACCCGTGAGGTAAGGAATACATCTGATATCGCTATCATTATGGTGACAGGCAGGACTGATCCCATCGATCGAATTTTGGGCCTGGA
>NZ_JAKRFQ010000094.1 GCF_022347985.1 Photobacterium sp. OFAV2-7 | reverse complement strand
ACTCTCTGCGCTTGGGCTTGACCAGAACTATATATACAGCCAGATCCAAAACCAGAACGTGGTCTCCAATGCCGGTAAAATCCGTATTGGTGACGGACGAATTCGTATCCACCCAACCGGTGAGTTCGATGACGTCAGTGAAATGAACCGTCTGCTGGTCAGCCCACCGGGCAGTGCCGATCTGGTTTACCTGGGCGACATTGCCACGGTATACAAAACAACAACAGAAACCCCTACCCTGCTTTATCACAACATGGGCCAAGATGCGCTTTCATTGGGCATTTCGTTTACCACAGGTGTCAACGTAGTCGATGTATCGAAAGCCGTATCGGCCAAGATCACCGAGCTTGAGTCACAATTGCCGCTGGGTATGGTTCTCGATACCGTTTATGACCAGGGTGCAGTGGTTGAAGTCTCTGTTACCGGCTTTTTGATTAACCTGGCCGAGTCAGTCGCTATTGTTATCGTTGTATTGCTGGTCTTTATGGGTCTGCGCTCGGGCCTGCTAATGGGTGTGGTGTTACTGCTGACTATTCTGGGTACCTTCATCGTGATGAATGTCCTCGGCATACAGCTGCAAATCATCTCGCTGGGTGCATTGATTATCGCTCTCGGCATGCTGGTGGATAATGCGATTGTTGTAACCGAAGGGATCCTGATAGGTATCCAGCGAGGCCAGACACGCTTCGAGGCTGCCGGTCAAGTTGTCAAGCAAACCCAGTGGCCGCTCCTCGGGGCAACAATCATCGCCATTATTGCCTTTGCCCCTATTGGCTTGTCTCAGGATGCAACGGGTGAGTTCTGTGCGTCACTGTTTCAGGTATTGTTGATCTCCCTGTTTATCAGCTGGATCACGGCTATCACCATCACTCCCTTCTTCTGTCACCTTCTGTTTAAGGACGGAGAAGTCAGCGACGAGCCACAAGAACTGTATCGTGGTTGGTTCTTTAATCTTTATCGTGGCCTGCTAACAACAGCAATGCGATTCCGTATCGTTACGCTTGCTCTGGTCATCGCGATGCTGGTTGCCGCTGTTATCGGAATGGGACATGTGAAGAATGTATTCTTCCCGCCATCGAACACACCGATCTTCTTTGTTGATATCTGGCTGCCGGAAGGAACTGATATTCGTGGAACAGAAAAGTTTGTTTCTAACGTTGAACAAGAAATTTTGGGCTACGAGAAAGAAAACAAAGTCGGGTTGGTCAACCTTACATCGGTTATCGGCCAGGGTGCACAACGCTTTGTATTACCTTATGTTCCGGAAAAAGGCTACGACGCCTATGCCCAGCTCATCATCGAGATGGACAGCCTGGAGACACAGAGCACAAATATGCCGAAGCTGACGGCTCACCTGCGTGAAAGCTACCCAGAAGCAGAATTCAGAGTAAAACTGCTGGAAAACGGTCCTTCACCAGCGGCTAAAATTGAAGCGCGTTTCTATGGTGAAGATCCTCAGGTGCTGCGACAGCTTGCCCATCAGGCTGAGCAAATCTTCCTGGCTGAACCAATGGCCGAGAATATCCGCCACAGCTGGCGTAATCAGGTAACAGTAGTTCGTCCTCAACTGAATCTGGCCCAGTCTCGCGAAGTCGGTATCAGCAAACAGGATCTTGATACAGCCCTGCTTATCAACTTCAGCGGCAAAACTATCGGTACCTACCGGGAGCAGTCGCACCTGATGCCGATCATGGCCCGAGCGCCGGAGCAAGAACGCCTTGATGCAAACAGCTTGCTTAAACTGCAGGTCTGGAGTGGTGAAAACAATACGTTTGTCCCTGTGACGCAACTGGTTTCCTCTTTCGATACCGAATGGGAAAACCCTATTATCATGCGTCGTGACCGTAAACGTATGCTGACCGTGTTTGCTGATCCGGTACTTGGCAGCGGCGAAACCGCCGATTCAGTTCATCGCAAGATACGCGACAAAGTCGAGGCAATTGAACTGCCGGACGGATATTCATTTGAATGGGGTGGCGAGTACGAGACCTCACGCGATGCGCAGGCAAGTATCTTTAGCTCTTTGCCGATGGGCTACCTGGCTATGTTTCTGATCACTGTTGTCCTGTTCAACTCAGTCAGGCAGCCACTGGTGATCTGGTTCAACGTACCCCTTGCGATTATTGGTATTGCATCCGGCCTGCTTTTGCTTGATGCGCCACTGAGCTTCATGGCGATCCTCGGTATGCTCAGCCTTAGCGGTATGATCATCAAAAACGGCATTGTTCTGGTCGACCAAATTAACGCCGAGATTCAATCAGGCAAGTCACCTTATGACGCTGTATTTGACTCTTCGGTAAGCCGTGTCAGACCGGTCGGCATGGCAGCAATTACCACTATGCTCGGTATGATCCCGCTGCTGTTTGACCCGTTCTTTGTGGCAATGGCAGTCACTATCATCTTTGGTCTTGGCTTTGCCACCGTGCTGACACTGATCGTCTTGCCGGTTAGTTATACGTTGATTTTCCGTATTCCGACTAAAACCAAACAACCGACTTTAGCCCAGGAGGCTCCTGTTACCGCCTAACAAAAAGACCATAACAAAGAGTACTAACTTGTGTGTTCATTTAACACACGCTTTTGCTCCTCGCTACTTTGCCCATAGCCCTTGCTGACTCATGCAAGTGTTATGGGCTTTTTTATTCAAATCATTTGACCCTCTGCTGACAATATTCCCAAACCGCATCCCTAAGATAAAAACACTGTTTTCAAAGTCATCAATATTGACTATTTTTAATGTATTTAGAGCAATTTATTAGCTTGCCGAATGGAAAGGTGATGTGATGCAAAAAGGGAATGAGTTCTCTCAGACAACAACTTGGATTCGCTTGCTCGCCAACCAGGAAAATCAGCCCAGGTTAGTAGGTATATTGCAATCGTCCCTATCTCTTGCCAGACAGCTGATGGCTAGTTGTCAGCTTAATGAGCTTGTGTCTTTTTACAAAGCCAGTGATGTTAATCGACAGCTTATGGCCGACACCATTGTTGCCTCGGCCTGCGATACCCTCATCTGCGACCGCCAGCATTATAACGCCCTAATCTACATTTTGAGTCTCCGCCAGCACCCCATGACAGTTATCCTTAACCAGGAAAAATATATGCCGGACTGGTGTTGGCAATTCCCTCAGCATCGTTTTTTATGTCAACAAGACATCGCCTAATGTTAATAGTTATATCCCGATAGTTTCAGCAATCAATTTGATTCGCTGCTTTTTACCAATCAGTTAGCAAGAGTGAGCCGTAACATGCGCATACTGATGATCATCCTGCTATTCATCTCTTCAGTAGTGATGGCAGAACAACATGACGAACAAGCACAAAAGTTGGCATTACTTGATCAGGAAATTGCCGCCCTCTACCAGGAATCTCTTACTAAAAGCGGATCGGCCAGAAGTGTCGTTGAAATGCAGCTACTCAATAAAAACGACGAGCTGCGCAGCGTGATCCAGGGGCTCATCGACAGCCGAACTGACGAAACCGTTCCTATGTTGCTCAAGCATGTCAGCCAGCAGGTCACTTTTATCGCCCAGGCTTCTGACTTCCTGGCAGAGAAAATTACAGCTGAGGAGAAAAAACTCGACGAAGTTTCTCAGGAAGAAAAGCTATCCGTCCAAAAAAGCCTTGATGAGGCCCGACGCTTCTACACGCGAATGCTAGGAGAGCAATGGGTAAATTATAAATGGCTTGAACTACTTGGCGCACCTGATCCAAAAAGTGCGGATGCCCTCGTCGAAGATATCAGCCACCGGCTGGAGTTTATGTCGGCTTCACTCTCCTTCAATAGCCAACAAGAAGCCCTGCTACTCAAACAGCTAAAAACAGCTTCTGAAGGCGAGAAGCCCTCGCTCCAGCTACAACACCTGCTAACTCAGCGCAATGTGGCCAGTGATATCGATAATCTGAAGTTTCTCGTCGAACTGGCCGATAAAATGGACATCGATACCACCCAGTATACCCAGCAAGTCTTCGAAGTCACCGGTACTCTTACTGACGATTTATTGAAACCCAAAGTACTTATTTCCCTGTTTTCCAGCTGGGTAAAGAGTATTGGCCAGTGGCTGGTCGACAATACCCCTCAGGTGTTGTTCAAGCTGGTTATTTTCGCCTTTATTATTTTTGTTTTCAGGATCTTAAAGAATCTGACACGAAGAATGGTTACCCGGGCGGTATCCTCACCTAACCTGCGTATGTCCCAGTTAATGCAGGACTTCTTTATCTCAATGAGCGGCAAGGGGGTCTTCATTATCGGCCTGTTGATTGCCCTGTCGCAAATTGGCCTCAACCTGACCCCAATACTGACCGGTTTCGGGGTTGCCGGTGTCATTGTCGGTTTTGCACTTCAGGATACCCTGTCTAATTTTGCATCCGGCATGATGTTGTTAATTTATCGCCCTTTTGATGTCGGAGATTTTGTCGAGGCCGGCGGCGTCTCAGGCAAAGTCAGCCACATGAGCCTGGTCAGTACAACCATAAAGACCTTCGACAACCAGATCATGATAGTCCCCAACAGCAAAATTTGGGGCGACACCATAAAGAATGTCACCCACGAGCGCGTCCGCCGTGTCGATATGGTCTTCGGGATTGGCTATAACGACAGTGTCGAACATGCCGAGCAAGTACTGAACGACATCGTTGATGCGCACCCGGCGATACTCCGCTCCCCGGAAAAAACAATTAAGCTTCAGACCCTCAATACTTCATCGGTCGACTTTATTGTTCGCCCGTGGGTAAAGACAGAAGATTACTGGGATGTGTACTGGGACATTACCCGAGAGGTAAAAATACGCTTTGACAAAGAAGGGTTGTCCATTCCTTTCCCGCAGCAAGATGTACATCTACATATGGTCGATAATAAAAAAGACTAATATATTGCCGGGATTCTTATTTAGTGAATGGATAGTCGTTATGAAGTAGTAAGTTATCCCTCTATTTTTATGGATAAAATGACATCCACCTAACAGAAAACAGGGTTACATTTGGCAAACTATTCGCTATAAATCTATGGGTACTCACTATTCCTATGTTATTTCTAAACAATACATGTTGCGATGTATTCACGAAGTTGAACTCTTGGTCTATAGTCGAGTCATATCAATAAGAAACGGCGTACAATTGATAATATAAGCGATTAACCTAAGATTCAGGAAGCTTATGTTCGAATGAACGCAGTATAAAAATTAAACTCCGGGAATCATATTATGAGAAAGCGTTATCTAGCCATTTTAGCCTTACCCGTTATTCTTGCAGCCTGCGCGGCCAACAATAGCAGCAATACACATGTCATCGCCGAATCCGATTTGGCCACCCACAACTGGGTATTGACCAAAGTCGATAACAAAGCGATTGACCTACCGGAGCCATTTAAAGCACCAAATCTTGAGCTAGGCACCGACCTGGCTGCCAACGGCCACTCGGGCTGTAACCGCTACTTCGGTCAGGCAGAGCTTAAAGACGGTAAACTACGTGTCGAAAAAATGGGAATGACCATGATGGCCTGCCCGGAACCTGCAATGGAAATGGAAAGAATCATGAGCAGCACCCTGATGGAATGGAGTGATGCCAGCATTACAGGCAATGAGCTTACGCTGACTAATGCCGACCACACGCTGACATTCAAGCGTACTGAAACGCAATAACCCCCCGAGCTGCCATCAAGGCGGCCCTCATAAAGGCTGTAATAGATAACAGCAAAAAGAGCGCAAAGCGCTCTTTTTATTTAGCTATCGCCTACAGGCCAATGTTTTATGAACAACTTGTGTTTATACCGCTTTCGCCTGCCACTGTTCACGCAGTGATTTCGCGGCTGTCACCAAGTTACGTAACGCTGCTTCTGTTTCTTCCCAGTTACGGGTTTTCAGTCCGCAGTCCGGGTTAATCCACAGCCTTTCTGCAGGAATGAGCGTTTCAGCTTTTTCAACCAGTTGGGTAATGTGCTCTACCTCAGGAATATTCGGTGAATGGATATCATAGACGCCAGGGCCAATCTCATTCGGATAGTCAAACTCTTCAAAAGCCTTCAGTAGTTCCATATCAGAACGAGAGGTTTCAATCGTAATCACATCGGCATCCAAAGCCGCCACAGACTCGATAATATCGTTGAATTCACTGTAGCACATATGAGTATGGATCTGCGTTTGCGGCTCCGCGCTGGCGGCAGATATCTTGAACGCATTCACCGCCCAGTCCAGATATGCCTGCCATTGCGAGGCTTTCAGCGGCAGTCCCTCTCTAATCGCCGGCTCATCAATCTGAATCACCTTAATGCCCGCAGACTGCAAATCTGCTACTTCATCACGCAGTGCCAACGCTATCTGGTTCGCCACCTCTTCACGCGTCAGATCTTCACGCGGGAAAGTCCAGCCTAGAATCGTCACCGGTCCGGTGAGCATGCCTTTCACCAGTTTGTTCGTCAGCGACTGGGCATAACACGTCCAGTCTACTGTCATCGGCTTGGCACGGTAGATATCTGACACAATAACAGCCGGCTTAACACAGCGGGAGCCATAGCTCTGTACCCAGCCAAAGCGTGTAACAGCGAAACCTTCCAGCAACTCGGCAAAATATTCCACCATGTCATTACGCTCGGCTTCACCGTGTACCAACACATCAAGATCAAGCTTTTGCTGGCGCTCGATTGCATCAGCAATATGCCCTTTCAGTGCGGTATTGTACTCCGCTTCCGTTAGTCGCCCGGCTTTAAAATCACGTCGCTGGGTACGGATCTCATTCGTCTGAGGGAAAGAGCCAATAGTTGTGGTCGGTAACAATGGTAAATTAAGTGCTGTTCGCTGCTGCCTCGCCCTTTCAGCATAAGGCGCCTTTCTCTCTGCCAATGCTGACGTAATTACCGCTGTCCGCTGGCGCACCTCTGCATTGTTTACCAACTCACTGGTTGCACGGGCCTTAATTGGCGCACTATATTGCAAGCACTCCTGTTGGGCCAGTTCGCTACCGTCAAGCGCCTGAGCCAGCAATGTCACCTCGCGACACTTTTGCTTGGCAAATGACAGCCACTGACGTACTTCAGGTTTAAGCTCTGTTTCCAGGTCAAGGTCAATTGGGCTATGCAATAGAGAACAAGAGCTTGCCAGCCACAGGCGCGAGCCTAGCTGCTCTTTAACTGGCTGCAAGACTGACAGTAGCTGCGCCAAATCAGCTCGCCATACATTACGTCCGTTAATTACCCCCGCTGACAGTACCCATTCCTGTGGCAGTGCCGCTACAACGTCACCTAGCTGCTCCGGTGACGCTGACAAATCAATGTGCAAACCGTCGACATTTAGCGCGACAATTTTATCCAGATGGTGAGTAATATTGTCAAAGTACGTGGTCAGCAGTAGCTTAGTACTGCCGTTTAACACCTGATAGGCCAGTTTAAATGAATCTGCCCACTCTTTCGGTAACTCTAGGGTCAACACCGGCTCGTCAATCTGGACCCACTCTACGCCAAGCCCTGCCAGCTTACCGAGGATTTTCTGATAAGCTGTCAGCAGACGAGGCAGTAGTGACAGACGGTCGAACCCTGGCTCCTTTTCTTTACCCAGCCATAGATAAGATACGGGGCCAAGCAACACAGGCTTGACGTCATGACCGGCCTTCTTGGCCTCTGCCACTTCTTCGAATAACTGCTGCCAGCTGACATTGAACTGATCGTCGGCACTGAACTCCGGCACAATGTAGTGATAGTTGGTGTTAAACCACTTCGTCATGTCCGATGCCGCGCAGGCACAGCCCGTTGGTGCCTTACCGCGTGCAACACGGAAAAGGGTATCTAGGTCAGGGAAACCATTATTGTGACGCTTGGGAATATGGCCAAGCAGCATGCTGGTGCTCAACACATGGTCATACCAGGCAAAATCCCCTACCGAAACATAATCCAGACCGGCACCGACCTGGTCTCCCCAGTGACGATGACGCAGCAGGCTGCCTACCTCTTTAAGCTCTTTCTGGTCGATTTCACCTCGCCAGTATTTTTCCTGGGCAAACTTGAGCTCACGCTGGCTGCCTACTCGCGGGTAGCCGAGAATGTGGGTTGTGGTTTTATTTTGAGTTGTCATGTTGCAGTCTCTCTGTGCTGGTAACTGTCGATGACTAAACAATGACTTAACCCCGACACATGAACAATTTCTTATAATTCACAGTGATTATGAAAAAATTTAATAATCATCAGGTCTCATACAACAAACTCATTTGGCCGTCTAGATGTTTACACTGCTCTTTTTTACAGGTACATTGATCTTATCAGCTCATCGGACGGCGTTAGGAAACTCGCTGAATTTCAAAGGATAACGAGAGCGATGAGTCATCTGCGACAAGGACGGTAAAGGAAGCCATGATCGAAATTAAACACTTAAGAACATTATCAGTCCTACGGGATACTGGCTCGCTGACAGCGACAGCCAATACGCTCTGTCTGACTCAGTCCGCCCTGTCTCACCAACTGAAAGATCTCGAACAGCGACTCGGCGGTCAGCTATTTCTGAGAAAAACCCGGCCGGTAAAGTTCACAGCTGAAGGCGAGATCCTGCTCAAACTCGCTGACGACTTGATCCCTCGCATCGCCAAAGCCGAGCACGAACTTGCCAGCCTGAAAGAAGACGCCAACGGCCGCTTGCACATGGCCATTGAATGTCACTCCTGTTTTCAATGGTTGATGCCAGCCCTGAAGGAATACCAGATCCACTGGCCTAGCGTGACGTTGGATTTCTCATCAGGATTCGGCTTCGAGCCTCTGCCGGCGTTAAGTGCTGGCGAACTCGACTTAGTGATCACCTCAGACATTCAGGCCAGAAGTGAAGTCCACTTCGAACCCTTGTTTGATTTTGAAATGCGCCTGGTGGTCTCCCCGCAGTCACCACTGGCCAATAAAGACTATATCTCGCCACAGGATCTCGCTGACCAGACTATGCTCAGCTACCCGGTCCAAAAAGGTCGCCTGGATGTAGTCAAACACTTCTTGCAGCCGGCAGATATCGAGCCAGAAAACTGGAAACAAGCTGACAATACCCTGATGCTGGTCCAGATGGTGTCGGCCGGACTGGGGGTGGCAGCCTTGCCTAACTGGGCCATTTATGATTTTGCCCGTCAGGGGCTGGTCGTAAGCAAACCGCTTGGGGAGGGACTATGGCGACGGCTATTTGCAGCTATCCGTGCTTCAGAGCGGGAAAGGCATTACCTACAGGCGTTTTTTGCAACCGCCAAGCAGCAATGCCAAACCCACCTTGAGGGAATTAAAAGCGCCTAAAGCGTTAAGTTGCTATTCGGCTTTTATTTAAACTGGTTTGAGATGGGATCGTAGTGATAACCCAGCGCTTCCATCTTCTCATTCAATTCATCGTTATCCAGCTCATAGCGACTTACCAGCTCTTCGATAGTCGAGCATTCAAGCCGTAGCCGTTCATTCACAATGCCAAGAACGATATTGCCATCCATATTCAGTAGATTACTAATTTCCATACTCACCCCTTAGCTCAACAGCAACGGTAACAGTGCCTGTACCTAAAGATAAGCATAGTCATTCCACGTTAGCCTGCTACAAAAAGCCCTTCCAAATGGAAGGGCTTATATAGAAAATGCACAATAATGTGATGTCGCTAGAATAGCATTAACTGCATACTGCCGGATGCCACCAGCAAGGACGAGGCAACCAA
>NZ_JAKRFQ010000093.1 GCF_022347985.1 Photobacterium sp. OFAV2-7 | reverse complement strand
CTATAGTTAATTGACATCTATACTCAAACAACCATTAATCATCAGATATAAAAATAACAATATTAATAACCCTGAAATGTAATATTACCCTTCAAGCATTATCAATACATTTATTATGGTTATTCTCAAAGCTGAGGTTGAAGGTAATTATTTTCAAACCAATACTAAAGCGATAAATACAAAAAATTAAAGTGCTAGGTTACCATGTTCATAAAATACACCGTAATGACTTTCATCCTGATGTTAGCTCATCCTCTGTTTGCTGGTACTGCGCTGCCTATTAACGTGCAGAATGCCAACTATAACGTCAACGCTGCCCCGGAAGACTTCCCTATCACATTGAATAATATACACTCATGGCTCATCATCATTGATGACTCTTCAGGACAACCAGTTGAAGATTTAGAGTTTACTGTCAAGGGAGGCATGCCTGATCACCAACACGGCCTCCCCTCCCAGCCTAAGCTAATTGATGAAATCAACCCGGGGAAATACATTATTGATGGCGTAAAGTTTAATATGTACGGGAAGTGGCAGATTGAACTTATTGGTATTAATAATAGTTCAGATTTCTATCAAAAATTAGAATTTGATTTAGATCATGACAACACTAATTAAAACATTATTAATAACTTCATGTGCTACGACCTTGTTAGCTATTAGCCTAATAATAAATATATCGACGTCTGAAGAAGCACAATGGAGTCAAAAAGAGTTGGCTATTCTTAGCAGCTTGCGCCTCCCTGAAAAATGGGAGGTAAATGACGCCTCAAATCTATATCTACACAACGAACAGGCGGTATTGCTTGGGGAGCTACTTTTCAGTGACACCCAACTAAGCAGATCTAAACAAGTTGCTTGTGCAAGCTGCCACCAGCCAGAACATTATTTCACTCTTAAACCAGGCAATGATCTATCAATAACTAAGCAAGTTCCGTCATTGCTCGGTGCAGCCAACTATAACTGGTACATGTTCGACGGAAGGGCTGATAGCCTATGGGCCCAGGCCCTGAAGCCACTGGAGAACCACATTGAACACGGCGGTACACGCACTCAGTATGCACTACACGTCCTCGACAAATACCCGCAACTTTACCAATCCATTTTTGGTCCTATTCCTGATGAGCTCACCGATACAATACTGCCAGCCCAAGCCTCCCCGAGCAGCCAGTATCCTGCAGAGCAGCAACTGTGGCACCAGCTAGACAAACCTATCCGAGAAGCCATTAACCGAGTTTTCGCAAATATTGGAAAATCTCTTGCTGCTTATCAGTCAACCTTATGGCCGGTAGATACCCGGTTTGATCGTTATGTCGATCAAATGATGGCAACATCAGAGAAATCGGTTCCGACTCAAGCTCCTCTCCTAGAGGCGCAAGAGATCGCAGGGCTTAAAATTTTCATCAGCGAACAAGGGCAATGCTTGCGATGCCATAATGGCCCATTGCTATCTAATGGCGGATTTCACGCCACAACCATTCCCGAACCTCATCCTGATGCGCAAAAAGGACACTGGAGTGGGCTTGAACTTGCCTTTGCCGATCCATTCAACTGCCTAGGTCACTATAGCGACAGCCTGCAATCGCAATGTAAGGAGCTACTGTTCAGTAAAAGAGCCGCAGACGAACTCAAAGGGGCAACGAAGGTCCCAAGCCTGAGGAATGTTTCGGCGACTGCCCCTTATATGCATGCCGGACAATTTAGCACCCTTAAAGACGTACTTCAGTACTACAACCGCGCAGCAAAGACTATCGATACACATTCAGACATTGCTGCACTTAAATTATTACCCTATCAACTCAACCAGCTCGAAGCTTTTCTCTTGACGCTGACGGCAGCACCCAATAACGAGTCAGCAAAATGATCTGAGATAGCCCTTTGAGAGGATTCGATAAATGAAAAGAATGAAATTGCCTCACGGTAAGGCTTTGCTTGTCATTACAGCCTGTTTGGCTTGCCTTTGTTTTAGCAACCCCGGGTATGCCCACGTAAGGTGGTTTATCCCCGATGGCACCAACCCAGATGTTAACCTCCCCTACGATCTGATTGCACTTGCACTTACTGTGACAACACTCAGCCTGTTCATCTTAGCCGTACTGTTCACCCGCGTCACAATCGTGCCTCAGTCATTAAAAGTAGGACTAACTCGCCCTGTCATAACGTCCCATCCATGGCTATGGTACATCCTGGTGCTGATTCTTAACTGTTACCTTGCCATTAACCTATTGCAGGGGGAGTTTCTTGCCCCGAACCTTACTCTCTCACCCCAGCTTGCACTGTACGGTGTCATCATCCAGGTTGCTGCTATCGTCCTTATGGCAATTTCAGTCAGCCTCACGGGTGTTGCCATTGTACTCACCTCTCTCGCACTGCTGCTTTTCTTTCCTTTATTTATCGCGCTTGATTATCTGTTCGAGTTCTTGTTCGTTGGCCTTGCACTGGTTTTTATTGGTCCGAGCCTTAACAGAAATGACTATAGTCTTTGTAAATCCTTGGGGCGGAACAAGAATCAATGGAGAAGAACCGCTGTTCATCTCATACGGATAGGACTTGGGCTTCAGTTATTAGAACTGGGGATCCACAATAAACTTATGCTTCCTGGCATGGCGTTGGCATTTATCGACCAAAACGAGTACTACAATTTCTTTCCGCTACTCAACCTCCCCCAGATCAGCAACCTTCACTTCGTGCTATTCGTTGGGGTAAGTGAAGCAGTCATCGGGTTACTCTTGATTGCCAATCTTGCCAACCGGATAATTTACGCCCTGTTGCTGGCAATATTCACCACAACTTTTCTGCTTTCTGGTTGGGATGAGCTTATCGGACATATGCCAATCTTCATCATCCTCTTTATCTTATTGTTAGAAGCAGGGAGTTCAGATTCGGAACAGATAAGAAGACACGTTTGGTCATAACGCTTGATCATAAGCAAAGTGAATAATATATGGGAAGAATGTTCAGATATGCAACTGAGAGCTTGCAACATCTTCCCCTTCTTTTAACTCGTCTGGATAAGGTGTAACCGGTTAATATATAACAGTTTTATTACAATTGAACTGCGGTAACAATTGGGGCGAAAACGACACAAAAAGAGGGTGAATAAAACAAAACAAGTGTACGCAAAAAATTTGATCTGCCACCATGATTTCTCATGGGCTGGAACAGTCAAAGGTACCCCCAAACTCGTCCAATTCAAAGCATGTTTTCATACAATTTGCACTATTATGCGATATGTCACAAAGTGGATTTTATCGTCTTAACTCTTCCAATTTCGTTTGGTAAAGATAAGTTGATTTCGACGCAGGGTTTCTTTAGGAGGTAATTGTGTCTATCAATTCTATCGACCACACAGAGATTGCAGATGTTGCTTCTAAGTGGGATTACAAAGATGAAACTGCCTCAAGCGTAGCTCAATCCAAACGCCAACAGGCAGAAGCAAGACGCCGTATCGAAATGCTTCGCGACATTCGAGATAGCGGCCTGACTATCGCGGAAGCAAAGGAGTTGGGGTTAATTCACTAACAAAGTACTTCACCGAAGTCAGTTAAAGTAAAGTAAGCCAGTACTTTAACTTGATAGAAACAATCTATCGTATCAATCTATTATTCCGGCTTTTCTAATCTTGGGGTAGTCGTTACATTATTGCCAAAGACTCTTAATGGAACGCAATGATGACCACTATGACTACCCGTTGCCCACACTGCAAGGCACTCAACCGTTTCCCAACCGAACGTGTTAACGACATTGCCTCATGTGGCGCATGCAAAGATAAGTTACTGGACGGTAAGCCCGTTGAAGGCACAACCGACAACTTCCTGTCCCTGATCCAGGGCGAAAAAGCTGTGGTAGTCGATTTCTGGGCACCGTGGTGTAACCCTTGTATAGGCTTTGCACCTATCTTTGAAGATGTTGCCGCTGAGCGAGACGGAGATATTCGCTTCGTTAAAATTGATACCGAGGCTCAGCAAACACTTGCTGCTCAATATCGGATTCGTTCTATTCCAACGATTATGGTGTTTAAAAACGGCCAGGTTATCGACACAATCAACGGCGCACTACCTAAAGGCCAATTCGACCAGTGGCTAAACCAGGCACTGAACAAAGCTTAAGTGAGCAAGCTCCGCAACTAGAAAGATGGATACGGCATTACGTATCCATCTGGGTTAATCAGCCAAGCACTGACGACTTACAGCATCTTTCCTGATACCGGAATCAAGGCTCCCGATAAATTTGTTTTGGATGGCTGGGTAAGATCTACCATGATCTCAGCCAATTGAACCGGATCAACCCAAGTCATCGGTTCAACGTCCGGCATGGCCTGTCGATTCACATCGGTATCCACAATCGTCGGCAGCACGGCATTAACTTTAATCCCGTATTGCACACCTTCAGCCGCAAGGCTTTCAACCAACCCGTTCAGAGCAAGCTTTGAAGCCATATACGGCCCGAAACCAGCGGGGATATTGCGAATCGTATCTCTTGCCGAGATAAACATAATCGCTCCTTCTCCCCTTAGCTTCATTGCCGAAAAGACCTCTCTGCCAAGCATCCAAGCCGTTGTAAAATTGGCACTGAACAGGCGGTCGACTTCAACGGGCTCCACATCTTCCCAGCGACTCCAGGAATACACGCCAGTACAGTGATAATGGACATCTATTGCCCCGTCCAAAACAGCCAGTGACTGCGAGACAAGTTGCTGACAATCTTCTGAAACAGTCATATCACCCAATAGGACAGTTAACTTTCCGTCATATTTTCTTTCTAGCTCGGCAGCGCGCTGCTCGTCTCCTTTACGCCCGAAGCCAACAACCCGAGTGCCCGACTCAATCAGCTGTTGAATCAGCGCCTGAGCAGTGACGGAAAAGCAGGCCGCTACGGTTGCAGTTTTTATCTTCTTGGTTTTCATCATTAATTCCTGTCGAAAAGCTGACATTTTGTTACTTGAGAGAATATTGGCGACACACCCGATGAACAATGCACCTGCACGCAATTGTGTTTTGCACTTAGAGCAAACAGGTGCAGCCCAACGGCAAGCGTTAGAGGAGAGAGGATGAAAAATAGACCACCATGCTTGATAGAAGCAAGGTGACCATCGCCGGGATCCCATCTTTCCATGTATCAAAGCGAAGGTGACAGACTATCGCCCCCAGCGACGTTCCGGCCAGTGCCAAAGCACCCAGCACTCCAAGAAGGCTACCCTGGAACCAGATAGCAATAGCGCCAAATAACTCAGCTAACCCAACCAAGAACATAAACTGGCGGTTAAAACCATAAGAATGAAAGAAGGCAAGCTGCTTCTCGAAGATCATCTTCTGCCAGCCAAATAGCTTGATAGAACTGGCAAAGATAAAGAAAACCGAAAGCAACCCAGTTACCGCATTCATTAATGTACCCATTACTAAGCCCCCTTAATTTGCATCATGTTTTCGCAGCCAACAGACTGCATAAATGTCTGTTGAGATTGTTCAATGTGGCTATTGAGTACCTTAACCTGTTCACCCAGCCCTGATGGGTCAACTAGAGTTCGAAATGGTCGCTCTCCATAAGGAATAGCAAGTAAGTCAACAATCGAGTCAGCAACAAATCGAGGTGAATTATTGATGAAACTATCTTTAACTAAATTGATATATTGCTGGCTTATTCGTTCAGCCTGGTTCAGTGTTTCGCAATAACCGCTGCTTTTCTCTCCGTCATCAGGCCTTTGAGACTTGTTCATGATCCCGGTATTAAACGAACCTGGCTGGAGGATCAAAGTTTCGATACCAAGCGGAGCAAGCTCATAGGCATAGCTCTCGCTTAGCGCTTCAAGCGCCGCTTTACTCGCGGTATAAAGCCCACTCAATGGCAGCACCAACTTTGACAGGCTGCTCGTTACATTGATAATTGTTCCTTTTCCTTGCTGGCGAAACGTTGGTAGCACAGTGCGCATCACGCGAACAGCACCAAGCAAATTGACGTTAAACGTCTGCTCGACCTGCGGCAGGGAAATTGTTTCATTAAGCCCGCCGATATAGACACCGGCATTGTTAATGACAACATCGAGTGATCCGGTTATCTGGCTCAATACAGCGCTTACAGCTTTCTCTACTGACTTATCTGAAGAAACATCCATTTCGATGGGAATGATCTGACCGGTAAGCGTTGCTGACAGCTCAAGCAGGTGGTCCGCACTGTTTTTATTCTTACCTTGCAAGCTGCGCATGGCTGCAAAAATGGTATGGCCCGACTCAGCCAGCGCAATTGCGGTTTCCTTACCAAAACCACTGCTGGCGCCTGTAATTAATACATTCATAATGCTCTTATCCTTTTGAAGGGTTGAAAAGAGCTTACACTCGCACCATTATTAGCAGTAGTGATTACGCTTGATAACAATTATGAATAGAAATCATGTTTCAAAAGTTGATCTTAACCTCTTGAAGTCATTGCACGCTTTGCTCGAAGAAAAGCATGTTGGACGAGCAGCGGCAAAAATGAATGTGAGCCAGTCTGCCATGAGTCACACATTGACCAGGCTGCGAACGACCTTCAATGATCCACTGTTTATTCGAAATGCAAAGGGGCTGGAGCCAACCAGTTACGCCCTCGAGCTTTCAGGCAAGCTGAGATTCATACTGGATGAAATAGATACCCTCTTGACACCAAAGTCCTTAGATTTAGCTACAGTAAGATGTCAGTTCAGGATCCAGACCCATGACTTTCTCATTGCGACCTCCCTTGCAGGCGCCTTCAGGGCGATCAAAGATGAAGCGCCAAACATCATCTTTGATATACAGATTTTAACAGCCGACAGCGACCAGAGACTGGATAAAGGTGAGCTGGAGATGATAATTGGTGCCGGCCTGCAAGCCAATCCCCGGTTTATGCAAAAGCGCCTTGCCGACGAGGAGCTCGTTTGCTTGCTGGATAAACACCATCCGGCGTTGGTGAAATGGCATAGCAACACTATTTTCCACTACCCCCACATACAAGCCAGCCTGCTCGATGACAAAGATGATCCCGTCACCCTCTACGGGCAACAAGCTGGCCTGCCTGAGCGCCAGGTAGGCCTCTATACCGAAACACTCAACTCACAGTTAGCTTTACTACCAGGCTCAAACCTCATTGCATTTCTGCCTATGTCACTCGCCATGCAAGGTCAGCAATTTTTCGGACTCAAAATCAAGCCATGCCCCTTCCCTCTTCCGGCTGTAACCATTCGCGGAATCTGGCATGAGCGGCATCAACATGATCCTGTACATAAGTGGATCCGGGATAAAGTGAGTGAGGCTTTTTCTACGGTAGAATCCGCTTGAAGAAAGTTTTAATGATACAGATACAAAAAATAGCTTCCTTAAAACTCAGGAAGCTATTTCCACTATTCAAACGCTTCAGCGCTCTTATTTCTCGATAACTACACGTGCATTCAACGGTTGCAATGGTCGATTATTATCACCCATTACCTCATGCATCATAGAAATTCGCTTGCTAGAAGCTGGGACAGGTTCTTGTAAAACGAACCAACGCACCCCTTCACTGCATGGTGGTGTTGTTAAAGAACCACTAAAACGGTAGTAATGTTCCGTGCTTGGAAGCAATTGACTTGGCTTAATCTCTGCTTCCAGCTTGATCTCATCATGCTTCGAAGGTATCTCAGCTAAAAGGCTGGATAAGCTTTTGTTATAAGCCGGATCAGCTTGGAACATAACCGCAACTACGGCTAAATTACCTTTCTCATCAGCATGTACAAAATGAGCTTCAAGTGGGTACTGCCTATTTTTAATGAAGTTCTCAGATGGGGTATGAAAGTGGAATTGTTTCAACTCAAAGGATTTGCCATCAACGAACAGCGTATTAAGTCCTTCTACCTGAGCCTGAACAGTATGGCCGTTATTCGTCAATGCAGACACTTTACCCTGATATTGAATATCTAAAGGTAATAACTCAGCTTCAGAAGGTTGAGTGATATTTACAGGGCTCTGGCTACTGCCAGATGAACACGTAGGATAGGTATCCCCCCAATGCTCTGGACCATGCTCTCCGGTATAGCCCCATTTATCTTCTGAAGCCAGAACTGAAGCCGAAAGTAAAATACCAATTGTCGCTATAGCCAACTGTGTCTTTTTCATTTTTATTCCTTATTTCTTTGCCTAAAAGAGTAAATATAGAACATAAAAAAGAACTTAACTGTCAACTAACCCCTTGTGCAAACTAAGGTTTATACCTTTTTAGCAAGCCTCCTTTACATCTTGCTTCTCTTCTAATTCTTATTTCATTAGGCTTGCTATTTCGCCCCATTTTGTTGCAACTGGTCCCAGCGAAACGTCGGCCCATCGGTACAGGCATATTGGCTATCCATATAGCAATGGCCGCAGGTTCCTACTGCACAGTGCATTCGCCGCTCTATCGACAAGTAGATAGCCTGAGCCGAAACACCGTAGGCAACCAGATACTCCGCTATCGAGTACATCATCGCCTCTGGCCCAGCCAGCAGCACCACTTCGGGCAATTCGCCAAACGTATCCAGTACCGAAGGCAGAATATCACTCGGCGTACCAGGATATTCATTATCACTGCCGTTTGTTAACCCGTCTTCTATGGTGTTGTACACCGGTATAATGTGCTGCCAGCGTTCCCGCTCCGGATTCAGCATCTGCGCCTGCCGAGTACGGGCACCATAGACCAATGTCAATTGAGTATAGTTCTGCTGTTCGATAAGGAGCTCGACAACACTGACCAAAGGCGCCAAGCCACAGCCACCTCCGATGGCCAGTATCCGTTTATTGGAAATCTCATCCATGGGCCAGCCGATACCAAACGGACCTCGAACGCCCAATACTTGACCGGCTTCGAGCTCAAACAGTGCTGATGTCACCGCCCCCATACGGCGGATCAAAGCACGAAAGTGACCATTCTCGTCGGGTACCTCTGTAAAGCTAAACGGTGCTTCTCCCAAGGACGGTACGGTGAGCATAAAAAACTGTCCGGTCTGAGTTTGCTGCCAGTGAGACTGGTGTTCACGGCTCGTTCCCAAGGGCTCTTCCAACAAGCGAAAGTGAAAATGGCGCGTGTGCTCACCGTCATCATAGAAATCAACTAATTCAGCTGGCAAAGGCGTTAGGCTATGCATCGTTGACTATCCTCTTCATGATCGAGTGAACACCGATAACACCCGGACACGTTCGCTCGCATCGACCACAACCAACGCAACCATAGCGGCCAAACTCGGGAAGAAAATCATCACTAAACTTGTGATACCAAAAACGCTTCACCCGCTCGCCAGCCTGTTCAGCCGGGTTATGAAAACTAGCTTCACGCTGGAAACCTTCGTATAAGCAAGAATCCCAAAACCTTACCTGCTGACTCACTGAAGTACCTTGCCCAGTCTGGCTATCTGGAACTGACTGACTATTTTGGACAGAGGCCTCAGATGCCTGAATGATTTGCCGGCTCTGTGTTCCATAACAAGAGCAAGTCGGACATAAGGTCGTACAGCCGGAACAACCAAGACACTGCACACCAACGTCCTGCCAGAATGAAGCCGACATATCATCGGCATTAAGCTTGTTAATACCTGTGCTGATATACGAATGATCTTCAAACTGCTGCTCGCAATGGCTCAAATCATCCCAGCGGAGACTTATATCATGAGGTGTGGCCTGAACAAGCGGTAAACCTTTAAG
>NZ_JAKRFQ010000092.1 GCF_022347985.1 Photobacterium sp. OFAV2-7 | reverse complement strand
CTGTAACACAGGCTCATACACAACAACTTCTATTCCTTTCGCTTTAATACGTTTCATGATGCCCTGAATCGACGAGGCACGAAAATTATCAGAACCGCTCTTCATGATCAGGCGAAAGATACCCACCACATTCGGCCGCTTGCTAATGATGGAGTCGGCAATAAAATCCTTACGGGTTCTGTTCGCCTCCACAATAGCGGCAATGATATTGTTCGGCACTTCCTGGTAGTTTGCCAGTAGTTGCTTGGTATCCTTTGGCAAACAGTAGCCACCGTAACCAAAAGACGGATTGTTGTAATGAGAACCAATCCGTGGGTCTAACCCAACACCCTCGATGATCTGGCGACTGTCGAGGCCATGTTTTTCAGCGTAAGAGTCCAGCTCGTTAAAGTAAGCCACCCGCATAGCAAGATACGTATTAGAAAATAGCTTTACCGCCTCGGCTTCGGTCGATTCCGAAAACAACACCTCAATATCTTCTTTTACCGCCCCCTGTACCAAAAGTTCTGCAAAACGCTTTGCACGCTCTGAGCGCTCACCCACGATAACCCGGGAAGGATACAGGTTGTCTAACAGTGCCTTCCCTTCACGCAAGAATTCAGGCGAAAAAATAATGTTCTCACAGCCGAGCTCTTGTTTGATTCGCTCGGTATAACCAACAGGTACCGTAGATTTGATGACCATCACCGCTTCGGGATTGATTGCCATCACGTCTTTAACCACACTTTCGACCGAAGAAGTATCAAAGTGATTAGTCACCGGATCATAGTCGGTCGGTGTCGCGATGATCACATACTCAGCTTTCTCATAAGCACACTGCTTGTCAATCATAGCGACTAAATTTAAGTCTCGCCCCGTCAAGAACTCGCTAATTTCTTTATCCTCTATAGGAGAAATTTGCTGATTGATTAGGCTTACTTTGTCTTCAAGAATATCAAGAGCTATCACGTCATTGTTCTGTGCTAACAACACGGCATTAGACAGCCCGACGTACCCAGTTCCTACAACAGTAATATGCATTACTAAACCTCAAATCATTCAATTTTCAGCTTTTAGGGAATAATTCATATTGTAACAATACTTATAAAGCACTGTATAAGGTCACTATTGTAGAGTAGTCGGTTTAACGCTTTATGACATGAATATTTAACACCTGTTAAAATTATCCTGCGTTTCGGTTGCTGTTACAATGATCTCGCAATCAGGTTTTGTCGTTGCCAGTTGCTGGGCCAAGGCTTCCTGAGCGGCAACATCACCATGGACAATCCGAATTTGCGACGGACCGTGCTTAATATTTGCCACAAACTGAACCAAATCATCTTGATCGGCATGAGCAGAGTAACCCGACAGCGAATGGATAGCGGCATTCACATCTACCCGACGATTATTAATATCAACAGATTTAGGCTGCTCCAAGAGCTGACGTCCCAAAGTCCCTCTGGCCTGGTATCCCACCATCACTACATCTGTTTGGGGCTCCGGTAACAAGGCTTCAAGATAGTTCATAATCCGGCCACCAGCACACATCCCGCTTGCAGCAACAACAATCGCAGGCTCTCCAGTCGCTTTCAGTCGATTAACAAGCGCAATATGATCAGAGTGCTGATTGATAGTTACACACTGCTCAAAAGACAAGGGATGCCGCCCGCTGATCACTCGTTGCTTTGCCTCTTTAGTCCATAGCCGCTGGAAGGTAACATACTGCTGCGTAACTTCCATTGCCAACGGAGAGTCCAGGATCACAGGAAGTTGGTGCCATTTAACAGTTGAATCAAGTTGCCTGGAAATACCTGTTATTGCCTTAGCAATCAAATTCTCTATATCAAACAGCAATTCCTGGGTACGACCGACGCTAAACGCAGGGATCAATACTGCCCCACCATCTTCAAGAGAACGGTCAATGAGTGAGGCTAAATGTTGTTCACGCTGACAAACGGGCTGATGCTGCTTGTTACCATAAGTACTTTCTATTACCAGCGTATCAACTTGTTCGGGTGATTGAGGATCAACATGCAATGGCGTATTAGAGGGGCCGAGATCGCCAGAGAAAACAACCTTATGCCCACAGGAATGGTTCACCTGCCCTTCTTCCGGTAATACAAGCTCGATATAGGCCGACCCCAGAATATGGCCGGCAGGACGAAAGCAGATACTTACCAACTCACTACTAGGCAAAATCAGCTCGACACGACAATCAAAAGGAATAGGCTTTAAAAGCTGCTGTACCAATTGGGTAAACCTGCTGCATTGGACCTTATTCAACCCAAGGTGGATTTTTAGGCCATCCTCCAGCATTAACGGCAATAACGCAGCTGTAGCCTCTGTCGCATAGATAGGGCCTCGGAAACCCGCGGCCAATAACCAGGGCAAACGCCCAACATGATCGATATGACAATGCGTCAGCAATAGCGCACGTATATGCTCAATTGGAAAGTCAATATCTAGCAGGCTCCCGCCTTCCTCCCCTTGGAACAAGCCGCAATCAATCAGCAGTCCGTAATTGCCGATTCGTACCTCATGACACGAACCCGTTACGCCAGTACGAGCACCATGATGAATGATGTTCACTATATTTGCCCTATGGTTTGTGAGCCTGCACCGATGATGGCAAATGCATAACAAAGGGTAAGTGCGCACCAAAGTTTACTAGAGACATATCACGGAAAAAAATCCATTCATGCGAGCGATATAGTACTAAGGAGAAGGTAGGTATGATAAATGACAAGCAAAAGTCTTAAAAAAAAGACAATAGCAATTTTGACACACCTTGTGGTGACACATAAAATTTCACATAGCAAGGTACAACAAAATAGTTCATCACCAAGCCTTCAAGGCTAGTATAAAATTTTAAAAATACGCAATAAACATTTCTAAAACGTTACCTTACTCGCTATTACCAATTTAGCGAACCACTTATTGCATATGTAACTTTAATGTCATCCGTAATAGATATAACATGTGTCAGTTTTTTGCTTATATCTAAAAGGTTATCCCTATGGACAGTGGACTTGCTTTAATCTTTATCTTTTCTTTCGTAAGCCTGTTTGTGCTACGAAAGGTAGCCAAAAAGATCCAGCTCGTCGATGTTCCATCAGGAAGAAAGCAGCACCTTGGCACTATTCCTCTTATCGGCGGTCTCGCTATTTTTGGCACCGTGACTCTTGCGCTACTCATGACACCAGACCTGGCCAGAGACACTAACCTTTACCTGTTCTGTGCTTCGGTTCTGGTTTTCACAGGTGCAATAGATGACAAATACGACATTAGCTTCAAAGCGCGACTCGTCATCCAGGTAATGATGTCTATCATTATGATTAAGTTTGGTAGCCTGTACCTCGCCAGCCTTGGTAATTTACTGGGCTTCGGCAACTTAACCTTAAACACCCCATTAAGCTACCTTGTCACGACTCTAGCCGTGCTCGGAGCCATTAATGCCTTTAACATGGTTGATGGCATAGACGGGCTGCTCGGTGGGTTGGCTACCGTCACCTTTTCATCACTTGGCTACCTGTTCTGGCTAGATCATCAACTTGATCTTTATCATTTCTGTTTGGTTATCGTTATCGCAACTATACCCTATGTCATGCTCAACCTGGGTTTTCCACTCGGACAGCGCTTCAAGGTGTTTATGGGCGATGCCGGAAGCGTATTCATTGGCTTCACCGTCATTTGGCTTTTGGTCAACGGAACTCAGGGCGAAAGCACACCACTTCGACCTGTAACGGCATTGTGGTTAATTGCGCTTCCACTTATGGATATGACAACCATCATGATCCGCCGTATACGTAAAGGTCAGTCTCCGTTTAAGCCTGACCGTGAGCACCTTCACCATATTTGCCAACGTATTGGGTTATCTCAACGAATGACCCTTCTTGCGATATGTGGCTTGGCATCACTCTTTGCATATATCGGTGTGCTAGGCGAACAAGCTAAAGTGAGTGAATCAATCATGTTCAGCGCCTTCCTCACGCTATTCGCTACCTACTACCTGTCTATCTCGCATATTTGGCGGATCACGGCACTCCTTCGTAGGATCAACATCAATATGACAGAAATATTCAGCAAAAGAGCTAACAGAGAAAACAGAAGCTAATTAGCCCTCACTAAAACTAACATCTTGAAATGGCTTAGGTGTAAACAGTAACCTCTATAGATCACATAATCTTAAGCCGTCTCAGAACTGCTACTTACATCCTCTGATATAAAAGCTACACTTCATTTATGCTCCACAGTGGCATAGCAGTGCTTTCAGTGACTTAAGCCGATATCTCGTTAAGGTCAAATTACCGAAAGCATGACTATAGCAAGAACTCTGTTAGTGGGAGGATGTATGCAAAAAAGCACAACTTTCAACTGGAGTGTAGAAAAACTTCTTGATGCAATCTTTGAGGCAGGCTTTATGTATCTGTTGAAGGGGTCTCTATTTCTTGACGAGCTTGAAAAATACGACAGACAATCGAAGGCGATGAGACGAGAAGATAGAAGGCAGGAATATTGAAAATATAAAGAAAAATCATTGCAAGCATTGTAGAACGCCAAAATTATTGAATAATTGACAATTCAACTAAATTTGACATACCCATAATACTCTCGGAGTTATCACATAACACCTATCAGCATTTTTAAGAAGCGACGCTGGCTTAAATAAAGTTTCTTTACTTTAACAGACAACATCGCTTCTTTATTCCGAGCTATTACTTTGACGGATAACCAGTTGGATTCTGTGACTGCCAACGCCATGTGTCTGCCGTCATGTCATCTAAAGTATGTGAAGCTTGCCATTGTAACTCAGACTTTGCCTTTGCAGGATCTGCCCAACATTCAGCGATGTCCCCAGGCCGACGTGGAGCAATTTTATACTCAATATTCACACCAGACGCTTTAGAAAACGCTTTTACCATCTGTAATACGCTGTAGCCATTCCCTGTACCTAGATTATAGATATGCAGACCTGCTGTTTTACCTCGATGATTAAGCGCCGCAAGGTGACCATTAGCCAGATCAACAACGTGAATATAGTCACGAACACCTGTACCATCAACGGTCGGATAATCATTACCAAATACGGACAGGTACTCACGGCGTCCTACAGCTACCTGGGAAATAAACGGCATAAGATTATTGGGGATCCCTTGTGGATCTTCACCTAGCTCACCAGATTTATGCGAACCAACCGGATTGAAGTAACGTAGAATCGTAATACTCATCTCAGGATGTGCTTTATGTATATCCGTCAAGATCTCTTCAACCATGAGCTTGCTACGCCCATATGGATTTGTTGCACTAGTTGGAAAATCTTCACGAATAGGCACAGAAGCCGGATCGCCATAGACGGTTGCTGACGAGCTAAAAATAAGACTATTAACATCTGCCGCCAGCATGGCTTCAACCAAGACCAACGTTCCATTAACGTTGTTATCGTAATACTTCAGCGGTTGCTCTACAGATTCACCGACAGCTTTCAGCCCTGCAAAATGAATCACTGACCCAATATCTTGTTCGGCAAAGACTTGATCGAGGAATGCACGGTCTCGAATATCCCCCTTATAAAAAACAGGTCGAACACCTGTCAGCTTTTCAACACGATCGAGTACTGTTTCCTTACTGTTATACAGGTTATCAAGAATAACTGGTGTCATTCCTGCTTCGATCATTTGAACGCAGGTATGGCTACCGATATAGCCCACCCCACCTGTAACAAGCACCTTCATCTTTAACTCCAAAATTCTTTTGTTACCGCTTATTTGTTATTTTTCACTGTTGGTTTGTTGTGGAGCTTGGCTCGACGTTTCTAAACTAAAATCAATGGGTCTATTGGTGCCAAACAGCTTATGGATAAAGGTAATAATACGCCAGATATGACTGATCACAAAGAAGTAAACCGCAAACACACCTAAGAAGCTAGCAAACATTACTGACTCACTGATCTTCTCCATGTCTGACCAAATACCAACACCTGCCATGACTATAGCCATAGTACAAATCACAAACAGCGACATACCTGAAGATAGCCCAATACGCTGGCAGATATGATGAAGATGTTCACGGTCAGGTTTGAACGGAGACTGTCCTTTTCGTATACGGCGGACCATGATTGTTGCCATATCCATAAGAGGAATTGCAATAACCCATAAAGCCGTTACCGGGCGAATATAGGTATTGTTCTCACCTTGAGTAGCTTCAATCAGCAACCAAATCACAGTGAAACCAATAAAGATACTGCCGGCATCACCCATAAAGACCTTAAACCGACGCCCTAAAGGGAAGCCAAGGTTTAGCATGATATATGGCAAGATTGCAGTCACAATCAAGCCACAAGTCATTGCTAAATCCATATTCCCATCAACCAAGAACATGAAGCCAAGCGCACCAAAGGTCACAGATGCCAAACCACCAAGCAAACCATCTATTCCATCGACCATATTGAAGGCATTTATCGCGCCAATAACACCAAGAACAGTAATAAGATAACTAGCAGCAACGGATAGCTCTATGGCTTCACTGCCCATTAGGTAACCCAAATTATGAAGGCTCTTATCACCTATCAGCATCATCGCAAACGATACGCCAGCCTGGATAAGAAGCCGAAGCTTGAAGCTAATATCATAGCGATCATCAACAACACCTGTAATCACCAAAATCATGGCGCAAACCAGGAATAAAATGGTATCAGGTGTTACGTCAGAAAATAATGTAAATGCGAAAGACAAAGTAGTAAAAATAGATACCCCACCAACAAGAGGAATTACCCCTTGATGATGTTTACGGGCGTTTGGCTTATCGACCAAACCAATGCGCTTTGCCACTTTTCGGAATAAGAAAAGGCTACAAAACGAAGCAAAAAATACAAAAATAAAAGCGGTAGGCATAAGGCTCTCGAAATTGAACTAAACCACGAGAGTTTAGTTAACAATAGAGTTGCTCCTAATAATAGGAGCATCCATTATTGTTGTAACAAATCTAGTATTTCTCGGGTTTTCTTTTCCATTAATGGAATGTTTTGCCGAGACTCGACATTTAGGCGAACGACTGGCTCTGTATTGGATGAACGTAAATTAAAGCGCCAATCTTCAAACTCTAAGCTTATACCATCTGTCTCATCAACAACCAACGCATCATGCTCATAATAACTACGTACACGAGCTATCGCTACTTTAGGTTCTTTCAGTTTAGAGTTTATCTCACCGGATGATGGATAAGCTTCTATACGCTTCTTAACTGTTTCAGATAACTTCATGCCTTTAACAGAAAGAAGTTCTGTCACTAATAACCATGGAATCATGCCACTATCACAGTATGCAAAATCCCGGAAGTAATGGTGAGCACTCATTTCCCCCCCATAAACAGCATCTTCTTTTCGCATACGTTCTTTAATAAAAGCATGTCCTGTTTTTGACATAACAGGCTCACCACCACCAGCATTCACAACATCTATAGTGTTCCAACTTAAGCGCGGATCATGAATGATTTTAGCGCCTGAGTTCTTCTGCAAAAAAGCTTCCGCTAGTAGGCCAACAATATAATAACCTTCAATAAACGTTCCTTTCTCGTCAAACAAGAAGCAACGGTCAAAATCACCATCCCAGGCAATACCCATATCAGCTTTATGTTCAAGCACCGCATTTGCTGTATCGGCCCGACACTCAGGAAGTAGTGGGTTTGGGATGCCATTTGGGAAATGACCATCCGCTTTATGATGAATTTTGATGAATTCTATCGGCACATTCAGTGCGTTAAAACGTTTTTCGATTTCATCAATAACGTGACCTGCAGCCCCATTACCAGAGTTGACTACCAACTTAATAGGCTTAATATTGCTAGGGGTAATGTAAGTCATCAAGTGATCAACATAAGATACTAAGTTTGATTGCTTGACTAATGTGCCACGTTGAGTAACTTCTGGAAAATCATTCTTCTCTGCAAGTACTTGAATATCGCGAAGCCCGGTATCACCACTGATTGGCTTTGCATCTTCACGAACCAGCTTCATACCATTGTAGTTCATCGGGTTATGGCTGGCAGTCACTTCAATTCCACCATCAACTCCCAAATCCTTAGTTGCAAAGTAAATCTCTTCAGTTCCCGTCAGGCCAACATCGATCACATTAACACCTGAGTCCATTAACCCTTCCGCCAATGCAAACTTAAGTTCTTCCGAAGTTAAACGGACGTCTCCCCCTACAACGACTGTTCCCGCCTGTAGGTGTTGACCAAACGCACGGCCAATTCGGTAAGCGATATCGTTGTTTAACTCTTCACCTAGTTCTCCACGAATATCATAAGCTTTAAAACATGTTAAATGACCCATAATCTGTTAGCTCCTACCGTAGCGATCTTCAAAACGAACAATATCATCTTCACCAAGATAACTGCCGGTTTGTATTTCTATCATTTCCAATGGGATCTTACCGGGATTTTCCAACGCATGAGTGGTACCTAATGGAATATAGGTAGACTCACCTTCAGTCACTAGAATGATTTCTTTACCATTAGTGACTTTGGCTGTGCCCGATACCACAATCCAATGTTCAGAACGATGATGGTGCATTTGAATGGATAGCTTCTCACCAGGCTTTACAGTAATACGTTTCACTTGATCACGTTTACCATAATCAATCGAATCGTACTTACCCCAAGGTCTATATACTTCACGGTGCAACTGATATTCATTGCGACCAGATTCTTTTAGCTGAGTCACAATTGATTTTACATCTTGTACTTGATCTTTATCGGCAACCAATACTGCATCCTTGGTTTCAACCACAACCAAATTATTAACACCAACAGTGGCAATCAATTTACTCTCAGAGTGCAAATAACTGTTGGTTGAACCGACAGTAATTACATCCCCTCTTGTGACATTCTGATTTGCATCTTTTTCTGAGACATCCCAAAGCGCAGACCACGACCCTACATCACTCCAGCCAGCATCCATGGGCACGACTATGGCACTATCCGTCTTTTCCATTACGGCATAGTCAATTGAATCATCGGAACAGGCTTCGAATTCCTCTTTATCAACTCGAATAAAATCCATATCTGAAGCAGTAATTGCCATAGCTTTTTTACAAGCAGAAAGAATATCTGGACGATATTTTTCTAGTTCTTCTAAATACCTTGAAGCTTTAAATAAAAACATGCCACTGTTCCAGTAATAATCACCACTCGAAAGATATTTTTCAGCAGTCATCAAGTCTGGCTTCTCAACAAACTGACTTACAGTAAAAGCCTCTCCTTGACTTTCGCCTGATTTAATATAGCCATAACCTGTTTCAGGAGCAGTAGGCACAATACCAAAAGTCACTAAGTTTCCAGCTTGAGCATAAGGCTTAGCTTTTTCAACCGACGACTGGAACGATTGACTGTTTTCAATTAAATGGTCAGCTGCCAAAACAAGTAAAAGTGGGTCTTCATCATTTGCTGAACCTTGAGTAGCTTGTAGAGCTGCTAGCGCAATTGCAGGAGCTGTATTACGGCCTACTGGTTCTAGAATGATTCCACTATGTTCATACCCACCAACACGCAGTTGCTCAGCAGCTATAAAACGATGTTCTTCATTACAAATTAATAATGGTGCTTGATGTTGGATTCCAGTAAGGCGTGAAACGGTTTGCTGAAGCATAGACTGTTCACCAGAAACCGCTAAAAATTGCTTTGGATACAATTCACGTGAA
>NZ_JAKRFQ010000091.1 GCF_022347985.1 Photobacterium sp. OFAV2-7 | reverse complement strand
AATCCTGATTGAGCTCATTGCAGGGAGCATCTGTATTAAGCAACGCACCGTTATCACAACGGAAAGTCGGAAAATTTCCTATCGGGGTGCCTTTGGCGGTATCCATCATCCAAAACGGACGTAAACCTTTCTCGACATGTTCAAGCCATCGCTCACCGGTTGGTAACAGCGAACTATCTGACGAGCCACTTTCTGACACGCTTTGCGCCATAACCGGTACTTGAACCACGCAAAACACACTCAGAAAAAGTAGTAGCCCCCGGATGGGGTTTCGTACCCAAGCGTTCATGATAATCCTTTATATTTATCTAATAAAATCAATAGATAATATAATGGCAAGGGCCTGCACAAACTGTCTTCAAGCTCACAGCAATAAGGTCTTTGATTAGATCATCGTGGCTTTTACTTCTTAATTCGCTTCATTGCTGAGCGGAACAGTTCAATGACCGTCGATGCCAAGGCTGTTTCCGGGTGGGATGCGTTATAGTCTTCGAGCACTGTAATATAATTGGATTTAAACTTTTCAACGGCCTCTTTTTCATTGTCGGCGTAGATAAAATCATCTTCGACTTCAAATCCCTGGGCGATTAGCTGCTCTTTCTCCCGGAGAAACGTCCCAGAAGCCGAGTCCAGGAAGGTAAACTGACGACGGTCGCTATTTGGCAGAACGAAAAATTGATATTTGGCCATGTCTTCCCTAATAATATTAACAGGATGAATAGCTATATCGGCACATCGTGAGTGACTGGACAAGTCCTGGTTTTAGCATTCATTGCTATGATCAAAAAAATAAACCCATCGGCCCATTATTTATCCCAAATAGCACCGATTTCTGGGTATTCGCTCCAACCAAGTACTAAGCACGGCTTCACTCTGTCACCCAGCTCCCTCCGTCCTAAACCACACTCCACACACCTTCGTTCGAGCACTGCACATGTATTTTCCTGATGTCAGGCTATTACGTCTTTGAATCTATCTGCCACTTAGTATGAACCTAAAGCCATCCTAACTTTTTATTTTTCAATAGGTCACTCGCCGAACCGTCTAACCATTCAGCATTCCTGAATAGAATTTCATGCATTCAGTCAAGCTTAGATCACATACAGTCACGGGATTTTTGTTTAGCATAGTTCGAATTCGATCATCAATAGCTCGAATTCGAACCATAGAATAATCAGCAACAACAGTACCAAGCAGTATGGCTGGCATTCACTCTGCTTTGCTACATGAACCATCCACATAACAACAACGATATTCAACACAGATCAGCGTTATATAAAGAGGGAGCAACATGGCATTAGGGAAAATGAAATCGATTAGATACATCTACCCGCTTTATTTTACGGGTTTTATGCTCATTGTGGGGCTGGTGACCACACTAGGTATAACCCACTGGGTATCCCCCAAGTTAGTCGATAACGAAGAGACAATTATTGAAGGCGTGCTTCAGGCACTGAATAATGAAATATCAATGGAGCTAGAACAAGTTCAGTCGCAGCAACGCGCCATCACCCAAACCATCCCGCTAGTCTCTAGCGAGCAGATAGATCAGATTTTACCGGGCCTGGTCGATCAATACGGCAACAGCAAAGTCTTTGGCGGTGGTATCTGGCCACTTCCCGGACAGCGCCAGCAAGATATTGAGAAATTCAGTACTTTTTTCCACCGGGATGCCAGCGACAAATTGATCGTCAACACTTATTGGAACTCGAAAGACTCACTCAAATACTACGAACAGGTGTGGTACAAAAATGGGCTGGCCGCGCCAACGGGACTTTGCGCATGGGCACCAGCCTACAAAGATTCGGCCAGCCCTGAGGCCAGAACCAACTGCGCCATGTCAATCTTTAAAGACAACCAGCGTTACGGCGTGGCAACCATTGATCTAACTCTGGGCTTTTTCAATGAACTGGCCGCCAAGAACGAACAAGCCCTAAACGGAGACATTCTTATTGTCGAAGCCGACGGAAAGATCCTCAACAACACACGGAGTATCAATCGCTCGCTGGTGCTCGAAAACCTTTCATCAGTCACACAGCAATCCCCTTTTGCGGCCAACATAAATAGACATCTCGTCGAGGTAAGAGAAGGAGTCCCGCTACAGCTTAGCTATGATGATAAGGGTATCACGCATACTCTGTTCATGAACAAAATTGCCGGTACCCCATGGATAGTCGCCTTCAGCACTGAAACAGCGTTGCTCGAAGTGACAACCGACTCTATTCTCACAACCCTGGCGTCAATCCAGCTCCCGATTGCTGCCACTATTATCGTATTTTGCTTTATTGCCTTCTCTCGCCTGACCCGGCGCCTTGCAGCATTGAGAAATAACATCGAGTCATTGTCGTCGGGTGAGGCCGATCTAACCGCCGAAATCACTATCAACAAATACGATGAAGTCGGTGATATCGCTCTCTCCGTTAACCATTTCATCCTCTATCTGCGCAATATGATGGGCTCGGTTTCTGACGCCAGCCACCAGATCTCGGACATCATCCATAATGTCGAAAACCAAAGTCGCACCAACCAAGGTATTGTCGACCAACATGCCGGTGAGACCGTACAGATCATCACCGCAATCAATGAAATGGCAGCAACAGCCGAAACAATGGCACGTAATGCCACCGAAACCGAAACAGTCACACACGAAACAACCAGTTCCGCCGACCAGTCAAAGCTGACCATTAATCAGGCCAGCGACAGTGTCTCCTTGCTGATGGAACAAGTTGAAACGGCCTCAAACAATGTCACAGAGATGAGCAATGAAACGCAGAATATCAGCTCGGTGCTCAACGTCATTCAAGGCATTGCTGAACAAACAAACCTACTGGCTCTGAATGCGGCCATCGAAGCGGCGCGTGCCGGAGAGCAAGGCCGGGGCTTTGCTGTCGTCGCTGACGAGGTCCGTGCACTAGCGGCTCGTACCCAAAGCAGCACATCTGAAATCAACGAGATGCTGAATCGCCTACAAGCAGGGGTTAACAGCGTCGTTACGGCAATGGACAACACTAAGGCTCGCTGTTCGGTCGTCGTCGATGATACACAGCGCGTGAATGGCGGCTTAGATGAAATGATTGGTGCCGTGAACACAATCAGTCATTCGAGTACGCAAATTGCCGCGACGGCAAAAGAACAGCACGCGGTAACAGAAGAAATTAATCAGAATATGGCTCAGATCCAAAACATCATCGAGATGCTAACGGCCAATGCCCAACAGACCACCCGTTCAACCCATTCTTTATCGGATGCCAACAAGCAGTTAAATGAACTAGTGAGGCAGTTCAAGCTCAACTGATTCAAATCGGGGAAAATAGAAGCTCATACTGTCAGGCGGCCATCACCGGCGGCCTGACAGATAGAGTGTCCCGCCTAACCCTCTATCAACTTCATGAGCAAGTGACCGTCATACATCGCCTGCTTCACCAGAGCCGCCCCCGGCATGGTCGCCTGGGTATAGAAACAGCTTTGTTCGATCTTCAGATCCTGGTTATAGACGGGCAACGACTGGGTGCGGACGCACTCCATGATAGCTGGGTAAAGAATGCTCTTGGCCCGATTAAATTCGCCGCCAATCAGTATTTTCTCTGGATTGAACAGGTTCACCATGATAGCAATTGCCTGCCCGAGGTTATGACCCAGCTCGACAATCACCAACCTTGCAAGGGTGTCCCCTTCGACCGCCGCATCACAGATCTTTTCGATGGTCAGTACCTTACCGTGAAGCGAAGACGGGTGCCCTTCCCGCAGCCCTTGCTCGACCTGTTCGATAATTGCTTTTACGCTCGCCACCGTTTCCAGGCAGCCGTGGTTGCCGCAAAAACAACGTTTACCATAAGGTTTGATTTGAATGTGCCCCAGTTCACCGATATTTCCGATACGCCCCTGAAGCACGACGTTGTCCAACACAATGCCCGCACCGACGCCATGATGCACCGAAATCAATATGGAGTTCGCGACATCACGCGAATTACCGAATAGCTTTTCAGCCAGCGCCCAGGCTCGCGTATCATTGCCGATAAAAACCGGTAGCCCGGTCGCCTCATGAATTGCTGGGCCAAGCTCCAGATTATGCACATCGTAGTGCGGCATCTGTATAATGATGCCCTTCTCTGCGTTGACCAGTCCCGGTAGTGATACGGCAATAGCCGTGATACGGTCTAGCTCGCCGACGTGGTTGGCAAAAAAGGTGTTTATTTCGTCAAGGAGCTTCTTGAGGACAGCATCTTGTTGCAATACTTCGATATCCTGACGCTCTTCCACCAGGATATCACCGCCAAGCTCGTGCAAGGCAATGGTCAGATAGCCGCGCCCGAGACGGATCGACATAAACTGCCACCCTTCATTTGCAGGAAGCAACCCTATCGCCGGTCGGCCCCGGCTGGTTGATTCCTGATACTGGGTCTCCTTGACCAGGTGAGCTTCAATCAACTCTCGGGTGATCTTGGTGATACTGGCAGGTGCAAGCTGACTGCGTTTAGATAGTTCGATGCGAGAAATAGGGCCGTACTGGTCAATAAGCTTGTAGACGCTGCCGGCATTATTTCTTTTAATATGGTCAATATGACCAGGCTGAGCGACATACATGCCAATACTCCCGACATTAAAAGTGAAAATAAACGTTAGTAGATTAATTTTTTTACTTTGCGAACTAATTGTGAAGCCGAATCTTTCGAGGACGTGATATCCATCACGACTAATACGCAACTATACCCATTTTTTGTGCTATCAAATCATTATCAGGCATCTTTTTACGGTAGTTTTTTTACTATTAAAATTTAAGATATACCCAAAGCAAATTATTGCATGCTGAACTCATATACTCATGCATTTTTCACGCGAACCAGCCAACATGTATGACTCGAATTTCACGTGCCACTAATGACTAAAGACATCTACCGCAAGTTTTGACATAATACTCTGCTGCTATTTTTGCAGACAGTTTTTGCAATATACAATGATCAACTCGCCACGAGGTTAGCGGTGTACAAAATTAACGAAGTCTTTGAAACCATTCAAGGTGAAGGTGTATTTACCGGCGTCCCAGCCATCTTTGTCCGTCTGCAGGTCTGCCCTGTTGGCTGCGCCTGGTGTGACACCAAACAAACCTGGACGGCCGAACCACAAGATTTTGCCCCGCTGGAAGACATCATGGCAAAAACTGCCGATTCACCGCTTTGGACAAACCTTGACGCTGACGGCGTGGTTACCTTACTAAAAGATCAAGGCTACACCGCCAAGCACGTCGTTATTACCGGTGGCGAACCTTGTATCTATGATCTTGTTCCTCTTACCCAATCACTGGAAGAAGCAGGCTTTCGCTGTCAAATCGAAACCAGCGGCACATCGGAAATCAAGGCAACAGCCAATACCTGGGTGACTGTATCACCGAAGATCAATATGAAAGCCAAACTGGCTGTTCTGCCTTCAGCACTAGAACGCGCCGACGAAATCAAACACCCGGTAGGTACAGCAAAGGACATTGAACAACTCGACAACCTGATCGACGGAGTCGCGCTAAAACCCGATGTCAGCATTGCCCTGCAACCCATTAGCCAGAAACCGAGAGCCACAGCGCTGTGTATTGACACCTGCGTGAAACGCAACTGGCGACTGTCAATCCAAACCCATAAATATCTTGCCATTGCCTAACCCGAAAAAATCCGTTCCTGTTCGATAGCAGGATCCCCAAGCCATCATAAAGTGGCTTGGGACAAATTTTTCTCAGCCCCTGCCCTTTTTTCTGCCCTCTAGTGGTTGGCTATTAGTTAGTAGTGCGTATCTCACTAACGTTTTTATTCTTACATGTTAGATCCCTGACCAATCTACAAGACAGTGCCCTTCCTTTAACACAGCAAAAATGCCCCAAATCTATACTGAGCGCAAAACATAATAAATGTTTGGGGATTTTGTTATGCGCGCTTATCTAGGATATTGCCTTGCCGCTTTCTGCTGCCTGTTACTATCGGCTTGCGGCGGCGGAGGCAAAGACGAACCCGTAGCAGCAGGTCCAGCGGCCCCTGCCTCGACCAAATTTACGATTACTGTTGATACGCCTGCGGAGTTACTCACCGCTAAAACAGCAGGTTTTGGTATTATCAGCTCCGCCTACGCTGAAGCTCAGGCAAACCTTACAGAAAGCAATTTCGCTGCTGTCTGGCTCGACAGCAAAGGGAAGATCCTCGAGCGCATAGATATTACCAGTTGGCAGAACCTCGGTAACGGTACCTATGTGATAGAGGCCGGTACCCGGATCAGAATCAATGCGGTTCTTCTTGTCGATCAGTCACCGACACCAGATATTACAGTGACTATAGGTGATGCGATCCCTTCTCACGTCTATATGGTGCCATTAACCGAAGAAAGAATTGCCGTCAGCCTGAAATCCAGCCTGGCCTATTACGCCCTTACCCAGCGAGTCCAGCTTGACGAAAGCTGGGGGATCTTCGAAGAAATTGTCGCTAATCCCTCACGCAGCAAAGTTTTTTTATTCCAGCAGGATCTCAACGCCATTGCCGATGATCTTGAAGCAACCCTGCTACCAAAACTGGGTCTTGAAAACATGAGGATCAGCAACCTACTGTCGCTTTCTATCGTGCAGAGCATGACCGCAGGCAGAATGGAGCGCTTCGTGACAGAGCAGGCAGCTGCAGAAGCCAATGTTCAGGCTATTCTCAACGATGGCTACTGGAAAGTTGACAGCTTCAATTCCAACAGCGGCAGCGGCATTCTCGCCGAGCAAATGGTATACGACGGACAAGAGGCCGAGATCGGGGAAACAACCATCACTGAGTATCGCTGGGATAAAAACGGCGCTGAAGAGATCTCGTTATCGGAAGTTTTCACCTACCTCAGCGGCTCGACCAGCTTCGGCTCTGACGACATTACCCATCAGGTGCTCACATCCAACGGCTGGGTCGGCCTGTTTGATTACCTCAAAGTCGAGGTCGCTACGGCAAAAACCCTGTTGCTGACCGATGCAGCGTTGGACAAGGAGGATGAAACAGGGATCACAATGAACGCCAGTGTTTACCCACTGAGCGGTAAGAAGATCCATAACTATCTGTCTGACAAGGATAACCATTACGTTACCCGCTATATCCAGCCTGAAGCAACATTTGAAGACGGCGCATTTGGCTTTTATTTCACCTGGCGTCCTGAAAAGGAACGCTACCTGCTATGCGACAACCGCAACAACAATACCGCCTGCCGGATCTCACCCGTGTTATTACCCGATACTGGCTATACCGATCTGAACAGTGTTCTAACAGATCCGAGTGACGCCGCCAACAGCGTTGATGATATAAACGGCTTCAAACTTGCTGATAATATTATTATTGAGTTTATTTCCGATAATGTCTTTACCGCCAGGTACTGGGTGAACATTGCGGCCGACAACTGGAGCGTGCAGGAAGCCAGTACCTGGGCCCCTATCAATGTATCTGGCAAAGCCATGTTCCGTTTTGAGGTGCCAGCTGTTATCAAACAGCTGTCTGATAACTACCCATTTGAGCAACAAAGCCTGTTTCTAGTCGAGGATCGCGGTTTTGTCCATATTGGCGAGAGCCTGCTTGATAATGAAGCCTTCCACTTTTCCGGTTTCGATAATGTCGCCAAGGAACAGATTTTTGCTGCAGCCAGCCGGGACAACCTACCTCCGTTCGGGGTTTGTAATTTCGGCAACGGCTTCGGAACCAATCTGAGCAAATTCCTCAATGCCGTCACAGAGTGTGGTGGGGACGAACGCTTTACCTCTCAGAGCGCAAATGCCCTTGTCGATCAACATCTGGTCCAAATTTCCGAGCAGGGAGAGATCTCAGCGATGATCTTGCGCGCCAATAACAGCTGGGAACAGTATAGTAATACTGCCCTGATCCCCGCTAATCGCCAATGGGCGCTGACCGAAGAAGGCTACTTAAAACTCACACCGAATGGCTCCAATGCAGATAGATTCGACTTCTGGTCATTAACCAACCTGGATCGCAACAGAGGTATTCTGGCTCTCAAGGTCTACTCGGCTAACAACGAAACCGGCAATCAGATCTCAACCCTGTTAACCAAGCAGTATGCGCCTGATCAGTTGGCTGCCTGTACAACCCAAAATTCGGGCTGGGCTCAACCCGCAGCCACCCCTGTGACCAAGAAAACGCTGGCGCAATACCAAGACCAAGTCGCACAATGCAAAGTCATCTGGGAGCAGCGAAACCCGCGGTTCACCGAATCACTGCTCATCGGGCAAACAGGCAATACCAGTGACGATAAGGCGTTGCGCTTTGCTGGTGATAGCTCACGCTTCCTAAAGCTCAGCGATAATTTTGAAGGTGACTTTTTCACTGGGAATTACATTCACGAAGATGGCTGTAAATTTAATATCCCGATCAGATGGAAGCTTGAAGATGACGGTACGTTATATTACGAAGCTGTTGACGGCTCATTAAACGAACGGATAGCAATGACCGATACTGATGGTTTCCGTTTTGCTATCAAGGGTTTTAACCATCAGACTCGCTGGCAGGAAGATGCAACACTACAGTTTGCCGCCGATGACGGTGAAATATGGAGTGATATTGTCTCATTGATAAGCGCATCAAGCGTACCGAATGTCACCCACCAGGAACTGTTAGATAACCCCGAGATCCCTGAAGAAGGGCCGATTGCAGGCACCATTCTTAATGACGGACTCGAGTGTGCGCCACCGGCGCCACCACCGCAGCCTGCACCATAAATCCCTCCTTAACTGGATTAATATCCAGTTATATAGGCAGAAAAAGCTCGCACTGTCGAGCTTTTTTTTGTCAAAGCAAATAACATCGATATTTTTCATATTCTGTTTTTTTTGTGACCCACTTGTCACGTTCAACTTCACAATAACCAGCGCAAAACTATTTTTTAACAAGCGCAACAAGTACACTATACCCCTATAAAAAATATAAGAATAACAGTCAGAACTGTTATCTGAACCATCCGAAGTCGCTCTTCAATCTGTAGAAAGCAAGGCATTGATCTCCTCATTGCTTTGGCTGCTGCCGTGGAAAAGAGCAGACACGGTCGGTGCCTATTTAGATTGCGATGAAACGCCCTACAAAAGAGATCATGGAAGATGCGCTTAACTATTGCTCACAAGCTCCTCTTAACACTATTTACCGTGTTCACCGTTGTGCTTATCACATCACTGGCCTACGAATCACGCCAGCAAAAAATGCTACTTGAGTCGGTTATTAGCGAGCAAACCCTGGACAAGGCAGGTAACTACTTTGACAGCCTGAACATGATGATGCTGACAGGGACCATGGCCCAGCGCGAAACCTTACGGGATAAAGTACTCTCTCATAGCGGGATCGAAAATGTTCGTGTTATTCGCAGCCCGGCGGTAACAAATATATTCGGCCCGGGTCTCGAGGATCAGGCGCCAGTCGACGAATTTGACCACCGCGCACTTAAAGGCGAGCAAATTACCGAGACTATCACCACCAATAACAGCCAGACCCTACTGGTTGCCCTGCCAATGAAAGCCAGCTCCAACTATCGCGGAACCAACTGCCTCCAGTGCCACATCGTGCCCGAGGGCGAAGTGCTTGGCGTGGTTCGTCTGGAATATAACCTCGGCCCTCTCTATCAGCGCGTCAATGAGCAGCTACTGATTGCCGGCGGGATCATGGCAGCGATTGCAGCAACCGGCTTTCTGTTCTCGTTAACCCTGATCC
>NZ_JAKRFQ010000090.1 GCF_022347985.1 Photobacterium sp. OFAV2-7 | reverse complement strand
CGATTGGACATGACTCCGCAAACAATCAGCAAAATGCAACTTTCCAACATCACAAACGCACTGTGAGGGTATATACGCCATGAATCTATTTTTCGGACAGATTACGGAGGGGGTCGTATGAGTATCAAAAGTAAAAGGAAACTACTAGGGCTCCTAATCCCCCTTATTGCCTTGTACGGTTGTAATGGCTCCGGTGGCGGTAGTGGTGACGGAAACATTGATCCTGGTATCGAGCAACCAACCCCTAAGCCCAAGCCCGGCGAGAAACCCAATCCTGAAACGGACTTTATTTCTGCCGAGTGGCATTTCGACCACGGACAAAGCGATCTTGTCGCGGCTGCCAAAGTAGCTGGCTACTATGCTGTTGCCAATGCCTCGTCAACAGACATCGAAATTCGGAATATCTCACAGTCCGTCTTGCACACAATTACCGCCGATAAGATCAATGATATCCTGAAAGATACAGATCTGGTCAGTAACACACTTTGCGGAATGACCTTTACTCCATCAGGCCGATTCTTATATCTCGCGTTGTGCAACAAGGGAAGCGGAGAAGACGGTATTGTCGCTTTCAACCTCAACACGCAGAAGCTTTCCCTATATGAACGACTGTCATTGAATTCGGGTACCGACACGGCCTTACCGCATTATGGTATGACATACTTCAGATCGAGCTTATATGTCGGTAGCGATCAAGGCATCTATCGTATTGAAGCCGCTAAGAACAGCGTTTTCAGTGGCGGACCACAATCTCCTACAGAGCTGATTGCATCGCCTTTGCCGGTCAAAGACATCGCCCTGGATATGATCGGGGAAAATCTATACGCCCTGACCGAAGAGGTTGTCTATCGACTTCCTTACAACGGCCAGACTATGACCAAAGTTTACCAGGAAGCTAACCTTTCCAGGATCGGGTTCAGTCGCGTCTTCGGACGCGATTCGCTGTCCGGGCTATACCTTACAAAGGACTCTGGCGACGGCTCGGAGATCCTGTATGTTCCTGAGCAGGAAGCTAGAAGCTCAGACTCGCTCTCACCGCAGCCATTATTTTCCAGTGACAGCCAATTACTGGACTTAGCCACCACACCCGACGGCAAGCTGTTTTACTCCAACGGCGACCCTTATACCCTGTTAGACAAGCATGACGATAAAATGCCGTACAAGGAATGGCTGCAGGATGAACTGAACCAATACGTTTCGGCAATAAAGAGCGTGGTTGCTTCAGGTACTTTCAAAACCACCAACAGTTACTCACCCGATGGTTTTCTTCATAGAAAGATCCAGGCATTAGGAACGTCAGCAAATACGACCCCTATTGCCGATACGGTTGGATGGGCAATTTATCTGTTGCTTGCAGCCGACAAGGTCAATAACGATAACCAGATTGAGACACTGATTGAGCAGTTAATTGAACGTCATGCGGGCCTGATGTCCGACAACCTCGGCGGACTGAAAACATATGACGGTCACTTTGTGCGTAACTACGTTACAAGTGGCCAGCCTAACATGGCTGAAAACCCTGGGCCTCAGCCACAGCTCTATACCAGCATGAAATTCTTACCGGCTGTTATCAAGGCGGCAGAACAGTATCCTGACAACGACAAAATCGCGCAGGCCAAAAAATATCTGCAGCAAATCTTTGTTCGCTCTAGCGATACGATTCGCGCACGTCAGGGCGTAACCTGGCAAAATGATGACTTCGGGCCGCTAAAGAATGACAATGGCATGGCGAACGAAACCTGGATTTATGGTGATCTGGGTGCCGCTCAGGATCCGTTAGCTAGCTATAACTATGACAAGTATGTCTACGACCGAGATAATTTCGATTATGACGACTGGGTAAAAGGTGAACCTGTCATCAAACGCTCCCATTCCGCATTTATTGTAATGGGCGGAACATTAATCTTGGAACACCATTTCGATGATGCTGGCTGGAAGCAGCAGAATAACAACTATTACGCTATCACCCAGGCCGAAACTGACGATTTGGGGTCACCGTATTTTGCTGCCTTTTCGGCAGGCAACAGTCCTAACCAAACTGGGAAATATTACAATGACGGCCCATCGGATCACCCCGATGATATTCTGCATTTTCCTGCCCTACTCGGTTTTGGCCAGCACGGAAAACAAGGAGCCATGGTTGGTGGCTACTTCGCCTACCGTGATGGTTTGCGGCAGAAGATGACCAATGGCTCGCCAGAGGGTGCTGAAATTAGCATGCTAACCCGATGGTCGATGAGCATTGACTACGACATGAACTCAATTGGCATTGCTGATTTCTGGTTTGGCGCCATTGGCTTGGCAGAAACCATCCGCCCAGGCACGACAAAGGAACTTCGCAATACTTTCTATCGCCCCAAAACTACATCGATAAAAGATACAGAAGGCAATCAGGTTGCCCTTTTCTCTGCCCTGACGCCGCGTCATGTATATGGGGTAAGGAAAGATAAGACCAAGCAATCATTCGGATTCCAGCGTTCACCATTTACAGTGCCAGGCACTGAACAATTCGAAAGATTTGAAGCTGTCGATCCAGAGGGCGACTGGATTGAGTTGGATGATTTGGTCAGCACCTTAGAAGGCAGAGAACGCATTTTCTCTAATCCGGATTTCGAAAGCAGCTTAGATGGCTGGCAGTATTACGGAAACTCTAGTGCGGAAATCACCACCAGTATTAACGGACAGGGTGCCAAAGTGTATTCATCAACTGCCGGTGAATCCATTTTAACCCAGGCCGTCAAGCAACCAATCGCTTTGGACGGGAGTGAATACAAGGTATCTGCCTATATTCGCCCTGAACAGGTAACCACTGCAAAGGCTTACATCCGGGTTTACTGGTCTGAAGAAGGTAATCGCAACTTGCCTTTAGGTAGTACAACTATCAGCCAAAAGGTTACATCAGGCGAACCAGGGCAACTGGTATCAGTGAGCACTATTAAGCCTGCCGGAGCAAGCCAACTTCACATCGAATACGTTGTCGATGGTGTTGGTGGTGTTGATGGACAGTCATTCATGTTTGACAACACCTCACTGCAACTGTTCGGCGCACTTGAGAGCATCAATAACGGAAACTTCGAGAGTAGCGATGGCACCGGAAACTGGACCTTCTCCCATAAACAGGTAAGCATCACAAATGATCCTGCAAAGGTGCCGGAAGGCAGTCAGGCACTTCAATTTGAACTGAAGGGCCACTCTTCATGGCGAAAAGCCGAAACCAAAGTTGATGTTTCAGGCGATGCTGACGGAACACGATATATCTACAAAATGACGTTAGGTGAACATGCTATTGCCGACGATACTGAGTTCGACATAGATGTTGATGTCTTTCCTAAATCAGAGGATGAATCAACCGCGAAGGCAACCAGACCTGCTGTTGCCGCCGTCGAAAATGATTCACCTGATGAACTGGCATTTGTTATGCGAAAACGCCCGGGAGACAAAGAGTTTCATATCACGCTAAAGATGCGTCAAAGCAAAGACAATAGCGAGAGCGATCGCGTTGTAATTGACAACCTCAGGGTCTATAAACAGCGTATCTTCAATGCAGACCTATGCGACAGAGTCAACTCACCGACTGGTTGCAGAAGTTCGAACTAAACTGTTAGTAAGTTATAAAGGAGGGGCGGAACACGCCCCTTCAAATTAATCAGGTACCGACAGTCGTGACTGCCTACTTAACCAACCTTACCATTTCCCCCTACGCGAGTTGAACAACAAGATACCAGACATGAAATGGAAAGAGTTAAGGCCCTGCACTGTATGCCGAAAGACAAAGTAAAACACGTTTTTAACGCACTGATGTAACGTTTCGACGAAAGCGTCAAAGTTTACGTTAAAGTCTAGCAGTATAATGGAACTAAATTTTTGACTCCGTCAGATACCTTTTGTTCAAGCCTTAGCATTCCGCGGCTCGACAAACAAAAATAAATCTTTGATTTTAAAGGAGTTTGGTTGATCACCCAATGCTTTACGGTTGAGCATCGAAACAGGTTTCAGGTAACTGACACGAAATAGCATTAGCGAAATAATACTTGTTCGGTTCAACGAGCCGAAACATTGAAAAACTAGATAATCGTCCAAATCATCAATGAAACAGCCCCTTACATTGCACTCCAGTGCGCACCAGGTATAAAAAAGTGTGATCTGAGTACGCGTACAATGACCAGGGGTTTGACAGTGCATGGTGCTTTGAATACTATCAGTTGAAACGTTTCTACAAGAACAAATAGTTTAGCAAGAGAATCCCTATGGCCCAGGTAAAGCTGCAAAACATAAACAAGGTATACAAGAATGGTTTCCATGCCGTTCATGATATTTGCTTAGATATTAAAGATGGTGAGTTTATGGTTTTGGTCGGCCCTTCAGGCTGCGCCAAGTCAACCACCCTGAGAATGATGGCAGGCCTAGAGAGCGTCAGCAGTGGCCAGCTAATTATTGGTGATAAAGTTTGTAACGATGCACCGCCAAAAGATCGCGGTATTGCAATGGTATTCCAAAACTATGCGCTCTACCCGCATATGACGGTTAAGCAGAATTTGGCTTTCGGCCTGGAAACAGCAAGAAAGCCCAAAGCCGAAATTGAAAAACGTGTTAAAGAAGCCGCTGAGATACTCGAAATATCCGAACTGCTGACCCGTAAACCTGGCCAGCTATCAGGCGGACAGTGCCAGCGTGTTGCTCTAGGTAGGGCAATGGTTCGCAAACCGGAAGTATTTCTCTTCGATGAGCCATTATCGAACTTAGATGCCAAGCTTCGCGTATCGATGCGTATGCGTATCAGCCGCTTGCACGAGCAGCTAAAACAAAGTGACCGACCAGCCACTATGGTTTATGTCACCCACGATCAAGTAGAAGCATTGACCATGGGAGATCGAATTTGCGTGCTCAATAAAGGCAAGATCATGCAGGTCGATACACCGATGAATGTTTACCATAATCCTAAAAATAAATTCGTTGCAGAATTTATTGGCTCACCATCCATGAACATGATGACTGCAAAAGTTATAAACCATGATGGTGAAATAAAGCTTCAAGTTAAAGACAAAACTCTTAACCTTCCATTAAATGAGTCCAAGCTTGAAATCGTTAAAAAATGGGAAAATATAGAAATTGACCTAGGACTGAGACCTGAACATATTTCAATCACCAACAGTGATGGCGACATGCAAGCCTTTATCACGGATGTTGAAGAAATGGGTTCAGAATCATTTGTTTATTTTGATTTGATTGGAAAGCAGCTTATCTGCAAACAAACAGAACTCTCAACCAAGATTAATAAGAACGAAGTCCAGTCCATTAAATTCAATATGGAAAAATGTCATCTCTTTGATAAAGAGACAGGTGAAAACATTTTATTGCTTAATTGATTTCTTAAATATTATTTATTAGATAAACACGGAAAATAGTTTATATGAACTTCTCGCTTTCTGAATCCAGTCATGTCATGACAAATGGCCACCTGACGATGACATTTAACGAGCATAATATTCTACAGGCTATCAAAGCCAACAGTGTTATGTTTAACTTATATGAGCCAACTGAATTTGAACTAGCGCTATCAAATATTTACCTACGCGTAAAACAAGATAATACGATTTCTTATACGCCGCTGATGTCTTATAACAGCGATATGCGTACATTCCGTACTGCTGACGGACTCGTTGGCTGGGAAACAACCACAGCTCAGTTCCGTGCTCGTGTCACGGCATCTCTTGCAACAGACAACAACACTATCTACTACACTGCCGATATCGAAAACCTGCAGTCTGAAGATATCACGTTTGACCTGATCTTCGGTCAGGATATCGCATTGGCCGACGAGGGTGCAGTCAAGAGCAACGAGTGCTATGTCAGCCAATACCTTGATCATCAGGTATTTTCTGATGACACCTATGGCTATGTTGTTTGCTCTCGCCAGAACCTACCTCAAAGCAGCGGCAACCCTTGTTCTCAGATTGGTGCATTTTCTAAAGTCGTTGGCTTTTCAACAGATGGCTACCAGTTCTTCGGCAAAAACTACCGTTTCGACAACAAGCCTACAGCATTAAGCCAGCCAGACCTTGAAAATGTAAAGTTTCAATTTGAGATGGGCTATGTTGCCCTGCAAACAGAAGAAACAACACTAAGCCGCGGCGAAACAAGCCAGACCGTGTTCTACATGGACTACCAGGATCACCTGGCTGACTCGAATGTTTCTGAGGCTGGCTCAGTTGATCTTTTAATCAATGCTTACCAAGCGCCTTTAGAAGCTGTTGAAAGCGAGGTAGCCCTACCCTCGTTCCTGCTCAATGCCGATGCAACCTTGTCAGGTGAAGCACTGTCATCTGACGAGATCGATGCTTTCTTCGGCAAAACAAAGCGCTTTGAAGAGCACAAGAACGATGAGCTGCTTTCATTTTTCTACAGCAAAGAAGCGGGCGAAAGCCGCTATGTAACCCTGCCAGCTAAAGAGCGCCATCTGGAACGTTCTACCGGCCACATGATCTCCTCTGGCAACAACCAGGACTTCAACAATGCGGTGATGAGCTCGACTCACGGCATGTACGGTGTATTCAACTCACATGTTGTTCTTGGTAATACCTCGTTCAATAAACTCATTGGCGTAGATCGCACTTCATTGAACTTGTACAAATTCAGTGGCCAGCGCATCTGGGTATTAGATAATGGTGAATACCGTGTCCTGACGATGCCTTCGGCCTATGAAAGCAGTGCGAACTTCTCGCGCTGGATCTACAAGTACCAGCAAGGCTATATCCAGGTAACCAGCTTCAGTGCCCAGAACGCGCCGACTATTCAGCTGGATATTGAGTTGATTAACCTGGACCAGCCGCTTGAGATCAGTGTTACCAGCCAGCTGATCATGGGCAACAACGAAAAAGACAGCAATGTTACAGTCGCGCGTGAAAGCCGCTATATCCATGTTACCGGCGATAATGCACTGGTTGCGGGCACCCACCCTGAGCTGACCTATACCTGGCTTGCCGCTCCTGAACTCGATGAGCTGTCAGTTATCAAGTCAGGCGAGTCTGTTCGCTACATGTTGCTGAAGGGCAGCGTGCGCAAGAAAGCCAGCATCACTATTACTGGCGCATTAGATGCCCAGTCAATGAAAAAGCCGAAAGTACTGGACTTTGCAACCGAAACCAAGCTCTATCAGAAGTCACAGAATAAGCTTATCAACAACTTCACCGTGGAGTTTGAGAACGATCGTTACAACTCTCAGAAGCTAAACGATACAATTCAATGGTTTACCCATAATGCGCTAGTTCACTACAGTACGCCTCATGGCCTTGAGCAATATTCAGGTGCGGCCTGGGGAACACGTGATGTATCACAGGGACCATTCGAGCTCTTCATGTCTATGCAGCACTTCGATAAAGCTGCCGAGTTACTTAAGAACATCTACAGCCACCAGCATATCGAAACAGGCACCTGGCCGCAGTGGTTCATGTTTGATAAGTACAGCAAAATCCAGCAAGAAGACTGCCACGGTGATATCGTTGTATGGCCACTGAAAGCCATTGCCGACTACATCACGACAACCGGTGACCTGTCTATTCTTGACCAGTCTGTGCCTTATACCAGCATCGAAGACAGTTTCGAGTTTACCAAGGAAAGCTACACCCTGTTCGCCCATATCGAGCGTCAAGTTAAGCACATCATTGACAACTTGATTCCGGGAACTCACCTCTCTTGCTACGGTGACGGTGACTGGGATGATACCCTGCAGCCAGCCAACCAGGCGCTGCGCGAAAACATGGTAAGTGGCTGGACAATCCCACTAACTCTGCAGGCGATGAAGACACTGAGCAGTGCACTAAATGGTGCCGAAGCTTACGCTGAATTTGTTGCTCAGATTCAAGATCTGACGGAGAAAATGGAAGCCGACTATCACCGTTTCCTTATCAAAGACGGCGTTATTGCAGGTTTCATCCATTTCCCAGACAAAGATGTCGATCAGGTTGAATATCTGCTGCACCCATCAGACAAGAAAACAGGCATTAACTACCGTCTGTTGCCAGCTTCCCGCTCAATCATTTCCGAAACGTTTGACAAGGAAATGGCAGAAGCGCATATGAACATCATCCAGGAAAAACTGGTATACCCAGACGGTGTTCGCCTGATGGAGAAAATGGCCGAATATAATGCTGGCAAGCAAAGCTACTTCAAGCGTGCCGAACTGGCTGCTAACCTTGGCCGTGAAGTTGGTCTGCAATACTGCCACGCCCACATTCGCTTTATCGAAGCGCTGTGTAAAATGGGTAAAGCCGACGATGTATTCGACAACCTGTACAAGATTGTGCCAGTAGGCATCCAAAAATCTGTTCCAAATGCCGATGTTCGTCAGTCAAATGCTTATTTCTCAAGCTCAGACGGTAAATTTAACGACCGCTACGAAGCCTACGACAATTTCGACAAACTAAAGTCGGGTGAAGTTGAGGTTAAGGGTGGCTGGAGAATCTACTCAAGTGGACCAGGTATTTATATCAACCAGCTTATCAGCAGTGTGTTGGGCATCCGTTATCAAAATGAAGCTTTGGTGCTCGATCCGATTATTGCCAAGTCCCTTGGCAAGGTAACCCTGAACTTCAGCCTGTACGATAAGCCGTGCCAGTTGGTGATCCACCCTGAGGAAGGCTGTCACACACCTAAGCGTGTCGAGCTGAATGACTGTGCTCTGGCATTGACTGAACTGTCAAACGCTTACCGAACCGGTGGGGTTCTGGTTGAAAAGTACCAGTTAATCAACCTGTTAGGAGATAACTTGAACAAGCTGGAGATCTGGCTGTAATACCCCAAGCCTTCTGCCTAACCCGTTAGTGAGCATATATAGGCAGAAGGCTTTTCACCCGGGGAGCTTTGAACTAATTATGACCAATAATCTTTTGTGGCTAGCCATGGTTATAGTTGATAGAATCGTTTTACCAACTCAACTATAATCGTATTGTTGCATTTTGAATCGTTCCATTGTGAACGACCTGAAATAAAGTAGTTAAACGTAACATATAGTCCAGGGGGAGAATTCAGTAGTTATGAGGCCTACTATTAAAGATGTCGCGAGAGAAGCAAAAGTTTCTATTTCGACGGTATCTTATGCTGTAAACAACAGTGATCGCATAAGCGAGAAAACACGCCAACACGTCCTAGAAGTTGCTAAGCGGCTTAACTATGCAGCTAACAGCAATGCAAAACGGTTAAGGCAAAAGAACAACGGTGCTATCGGTATTTTCTTCAATTCTTGGTTTGGTCCGATTTATAGCGAGATCGTTCAGGGTATTGAGAAAAAAGTCCATGAAGTGGGCTATGACCTCATCGCATGCAGCGTGTTTGGCGGTGCTGACTCAACGGCCCATAGATACCTTAAAGACAAAATGGTAGACGGAGCGATTATTCTTAGTAACTCTTTCGATGACGAGTTTCTCATTAATACCGCCGACAAGAACCAACCTTTTGTCGTATTGGATCGTGAAATAAAAGCTCCTCATATTTACAGTATCTTGATCGATAACTTTGGTGGTGGCTTCGCAGCGACCAAGGCATTAATCGATACTGGCTGCAAGGAAGTCTATTACTTTGGTGGTCCGGAAGATTCTTACGACAACCAAAAACGTTTAGAAGGCTATATTGCAGCACTGGGTTTCTTTAATATTAAGTTCAGCCAGAAATTCATTATTCACTCAGATTTCACCGAAGCTGGTGCTT
>NZ_JAKRFQ010000089.1 GCF_022347985.1 Photobacterium sp. OFAV2-7 | reverse complement strand
GGATGCAGAGCTACCGTCTGGCCTATGACATCCAGACCGGCTCCTCGCAGTTTTCAGAACACCTCGACCAGTTTGAACAGTCACTCTTCTCGCCATCAATGGCCGCCCTGGAGCACTGGACTGTCCCGACCGATATCAAAGTCCACTACTACAATCTCATCGGCCGGTGGGAAAACCTGCATCCCTTGCTCAATGACGGCGAAAAGCACCTTTTTCTCAACGAAGTTGCCAACTTTGTCGACAGAATCGACCGATTTGTCTTCGAGCTGCAAGAATTTTCCGTTATCAAACTTCAGGTACTTTCCATCGCTGGCGGGATAGGACTCAGCCTGATCCTGATTGTCGCGCTGTTTACCATCCACTTCACCCAGCGGAAAGTCGTCTCGCCGCTCAACCAACTGGTTGCCGCCAGCGAACAGGTCCAGAACGGTCGCTTTGATGTCAATCTTGATGTCAAAAGTGACAATGAGCTCGGCATTCTGTCCGGTACTTTCTCGAAAATGGCCTCGGAGCTCGGCAAGCTGTACCGGGATCTGGAAAAGTCGGTGGATGAGAAAACCCGTCGCCTGCGCCATGCCAACGAGTCGTTGCAGGTGCTCTATAACTGTTCCCAGGAACTCTCTGTCAGCCGCCTGTCATCACAGAATTTCTCGGCGATGCTCGATACCCTGATTGAAATCGAAGGGCTGACGGCAACCAAGCTGGTCATCGACGAAAACAACGGCATCAATACCGAGATAACAACAGGTAAACCATCAGAGCAACAGCAGTGGCACTACCAGGATCTAGAGCTGGATGGCCAGGTACTCGGCCAGCTGTGGTGGCAATATACCCTGCCCTGCCCGGACAAAAACTTGATCGACAACATCGCCCGCACTCTAGCCCGGGGGATTTACTACAACCGGGCCCAGAAACAGGCAGAACAATTATTACTGATGGAAGAACGGGCAACCATTGCCCGCGAGCTTCACGATTCGCTGGCCCAGTCATTGTCTTATCTTAAAATTCAGATCACACTGCTTAAAAGGCAGCTCGGCAAGAACGAGACCGAGAGTGCCATGCAGATCATATCGGATATCGATAGCGGCCTGTCTGGTGCCTATACCCAGTTGCGGGAGTTACTCAGCACCTTCAGGCTAACAATCAAAGAAGCGAATTTTGGCGAAGCTTTAGTAGAGATGCTCAAGCCGCTTGATGAGCAAACAGATGCTATGCTCATTGTAGACAACAACTTATCGTCGTTGAATTTAGATGCACACCATCAGGTACACTTGCTGCAGTTAATCAGGGAAGCCGTACTCAACGCAATCAAGCATGCAGAAGCAGACGAGATCATCGTTTCCTGTAATCAGGACGGCGAACACGTTAACATCAAGATCAACGACGACGGAGAGGGCTTTGACCCTGCCAACGAAAAACTCAATCACTATGGTCTGGCGATAATGACAGAGCGGGCATCACGCCTGAATGGTGAACTGACAATTAATACAACCCAAGGCTCCGGCTGTGAGGTCGCCTTGAGCTTTTCGCTTGAGTCTTAAGGATTATAACTATGACATGTTGGAAGATAATGATTGTGGACGATCACCCGCTAATGCGACGGGGGATCAGCCAATTACTTAGTTTTGAACCAGATTTTGAAATTGTAGGTGAAGCCAGCAACGGTGCCGATGCTGTTTTACTGGCCAGCGAAAAAGAACCCGATCTTATTCTGCTCGACCTGAACATGAAGGGCATGTCCGGGCTCGATACACTGAACGCCATGCGGGCCGAAGGGATCCACGCCAGCATCGTTGTTCTCACCGTTTCCGACAGCCGCTCAGATGTCAAGGCGCTGATCCAGGCCGGTGCCGACGGCTACCTGCTCAAAGATACCGAGCCGGAGCAGCTGATTGAACTGCTAAAACAAGCACTGTGCGGCGGCAAGGCCTACAGTGATCTGGTACGTGAATATCTGGAAGACAATTCAGAGCAAGACTCGTTGTTAAACTCACTAACAGATCGGGAAATGCAAATATTGAAAGAAGTGGCAAAAGGGTATCGCAACAAGCAGATCGCCGACTCGCTATATATTTCAGAAGCGACAGTCAAAGTGCATATGAAAAGTCTGCTGAAAAAACTGCAGGTGAAATCACGTACGGCAGCGACTGTCTTATATCTTGAGTATCAAGGCCAGTAGTGCGGTTTTGGCGGTGTATCAGTCTAAGCCTGTTACTGCTAACAGGCTGTGAAACAACGCACCTTCACACGCATAGTGAAAACGTACGCATACGCTGGAATGCAACCACTCTACTGGAAACATGTACCGATAAAGGAACCGTTATCGGATCAGAAGGGCGTTGGTATTCATATTTGTTTATCAGCAACCGGGCACTGACAAAGGGTGCCCTGAACGATTTGAAAAACCAAGCCGCTCAGCGTGGTGCCAATACCGTGGATCTTTATCACCCACAAGCTTTCGGCACCTCGGTTACACTATTGGGCAATGCCTACGATTGCCCCTAGCTATAGCCAGCGGTTTCAGATTTTTAACTGAAAGTAAGACATGATAATAATCCGCAGAATAGCGGTTTATTATTAGCTGGAAACGGATGTAATGATGTCCTGCTCTCTCGCTTCAACCCACTGCAAGTCAAACGGTCCCCAGTCACTTAATTGGTAATAGCCATCATTATGGCGCTTACCATCCTGTATAAATGCTAACTCAATGCCAAAACCCGGCAGGGCTTTTAATACATCCTGAATAGTACGACGCGGCCAGCCAGTAATTTCAATGAGTTTAGGAACATTAGGGCGTTCAAGCTGTTCAACAAGAAGCGCTAAATAAAGACGACGGGCAAAAACCGGATTCAATTCCATTGAGACCTCCATAATTTTGAGGCTTCATTATTCCGACTTTGGCGAATTGGATGTTGAGTTTGATCAAGGAGCTATTAGATTTATGGTCACTACAAGTACAATTCAGTGACCAAGTTCTCAAATATTGCGTAATTTCAGCCAGATAACGGTGCCTTCATTTCGCTAACAAACTTTTTATTTTCAACAAGTTGTAACAAAATTGTTCCGACTGGGTTCGATTCATCCTGAACATAGCTAGAACAGCAAAGGCACCATGACTGTATCCCTAGTTCACTAGAAGGTATATCCGGCCGATACCATAACGATCCAAGGATCGATGTCAGTTTTCACAGACTGCTGCGCACCGTCCGCCTTGAAGTTCACATCAGTACCGATATCAGCGTACCAGACAGAAGCGCCCAGGAACCAATCATCTTTTAGCTGATAATCAATACCGACGTTTGCCGCCAGCCCCCAGGAATCATCCAGTGACAAGTCACTCAACTTGGCATTCTTACCAGTCGAGTTAAATTCTTCATTAAAGAAAGTAGTGTAGTTAAGACCGGCACCGACGTAAGGGCGCCACTTACTAGTGCTCTCCATAAAGTAATACTGAAGCATCAGCGTTGGCGGCAAGTGCTCGACTTCGGCAATATCGCCAAGGCCATTTAATGACACCTTATGGCTAAACGGTGTCGCCGCGAGAAGTTCGACACTGATGTTGTCGGTAACCATGTAACCAAATGTCAGGCCAAGCTGAATATTCGAATCGATACCAAACTCGCCCAGCGAGCCCAGTACGTTATCACTGCTTTCATTAGGCATCACGGAGGCAGCACCTGCACGTACCAGAAAATCACCTTTCTTGTGGGCCAGCGCCTGAGGGGCAACGGATAAAGTAGCGAGTACAGCTAAAGCACAAACAGTCTTTTTCATTATTATTGACTCCATTCCTTTTGAATCCCGGCTGAGGGATATTGGGCTTTCTGTTAAGAACGGAGCAGAATGTAACCACTTTGAAACAAAGGGTTATTGATTGAAATCAATTTACAAAAATTAACAACAACAATTAACTTTTGATACAGATCAATAACCCCAAAGAGGGATTTTTCCTAACACGTTTTTCTCCGCAAAATGTTACTTTTGTGACACGTTATATGCATCATGCCTCGCAAAACTGCCAATTAATTAATGTGTTCACAAGAATTCACAGCACCAATAAAACACTTATTTTTCAATAACAAATAATCAGACCAGATCAGTCTTATCGGCTTATCCTGCTCATCCGTTCTACACTCAATACCATCAGCGCATTTGGTAATTGCCGCCTTAACTTATAGGTATTTGTTATGACCCCGGCATTTTGGTGCATCATAATCTCAATCCTGTTTAATTACTTTCTCGCAGGCGTCGGCGGCTGGTTAACGCTTCGTCAGACAGGAAAGTTTGATATTAACCAGCCTCGTATCCAGGAAAGAGAATTGACTGGTGCTGCTGCCAGGGTTAAGGCCGCGCAGGCCAACGGCTGGGAGATCACCCCGGTCTTTGCCTGCTGTGTGTTTATTGCCCACTTTGCCGGTGTACCCGAGGAGCAAGCCGCCCTCCCCGCCTACCTGTTTATCTTATCCCGTGCCCTTTACATGGTTTGCTATGCCTGCAAGCTCAGCCCGTGGCGAACCATCGTATTTGCTGTCGGGTTGGCAGCCTGTATCTGGCTGATCAAAATGGCTGTCACCTATGGCTAATTCCGTTGCGCAGGCTGGGTAATCTGGTTATAAAGGAAGGCTAATTCAAAACAAAAGTAAGTCAGCAACACTATGAGTACAGTTACATACGGCATTAAGAACTGCGATACCATCAAAAAAATGAAAAAATGGTTAGAGGCAGAAAACATCGAATACCGCTTTCACGACTACCGCACAGACGGCCTGGATCAAGCGATGCTGGAAACATTTGAAGCTCAGCTTGGCTGGGAAGCGATGGTGAACAAACGCGGTACGACCTACCGTCAGCTCAGTGACGAGCAAAAGGCCGGATTGAACCGTGAAAGCGCTCTTACCCTGATGCTGGAGTACCCGGCGATGATCAAGCGCCCGCTGCTTGTTCACAATGAATCCTACCACCTGGGGTTCAAGCCTTCGCAGTATCAGGAAATTTTCCAATCTTCACTTGCAGAAAAATAGTTAAGGATACAAGGATGTCAGATAGCCCGGTTATCGCCCTGGCGAAAGACTTTATCAGCCGAATTTCGGTCACCCCGGAAGATGCAGGCTGCCAGGACGTGATGATTGCACGTCTTGAAAAACTCGGCTTCAAGATCGAAACCATGGTCTTCGAAGACACCACCAACCTGTGGGCACGCCGGGGCACGGAAGCGCCACTGTTCGTCTTTGCCGGTCATACTGATGTTGTACCTGCCGGGCCGTCGGATCTCTGGCATACCCCGCCTTTCGAGCCGACAATCATTGATGGCTATCTTCACGGCCGCGGTGCCGCCGACATGAAGGGCTCACTGGCATGTATCGTCGTTGCGATCGAGCGGTTTCTTGCCGACAACCCGGACCACAAAGGGTCAATTGCCCTGCTGATTACCTCCGATGAGGAAGGGCCGTTTATCAACGGCACTACCCGGGTGATTGATACACTGGAAGCCCGCAACGAGAAAATCGACATGTGCATTGTCGGCGAGCCCTCCAGTACCCATGCCGTGGGTGACGTGGTCAAAAACGGCCGCCGAGGCTCGATCACCGGTGATGTGACGCTGAAAGGTACCCAGGGCCATGTTGCCTATCCGCACCTTGCCGACAACCCCGTTCACCGTGCGATGCCGGCGCTGGCAGAACTGGCAGCCACAACCTGGGACAACGGCAATGCCTATTTCCCGCCGACCAGCTTCCAGATCGCCAACCTGCATGCGGGTACCGGTGCCTCGAATGTCATTCCCGGCGAGTTTCATGTTCAGTTCAACTTCCGTTTCAGTACCGAGCTGACGGCAGACGACATCAAGCGCAAAGTGCACTCGGTGCTTGATGCCCACGGACTGGACTATGATCTGAAATGGACTTTCAGCGGCCATCCGTTCCTGACTGATCACGGTACGTTGCTCGATGCTGTTGTAGACGCCATCGAAGAAGTTAACCACAAGAAACCGGAACTGCTTACAACCGGCGGCACCTCAGACGGACGATTTATCGCCCGGACAGGCGCGCAGGTTATCGAGCTTGGACCGTGCAATGCCACCATTCATAAAGTGAATGAGTGTGTCAAAGTGGCCGATCTCGAAAAGCTCACCGATATGTACCAAAAAGTGTTGGAAAAAGTACTTTAATGACTAACCCAACCCCAGCCCGGCCGCTCAACGCCGGGCAACTTACCGGACAGGCCGACTCGCACCTTGTCGACCACCAGCAGCATTTGCTGCACCGGGATATGCTGCCGGCATTTCTCCGGCTCCAGCAGGCGGCAAATCAGGCAGGTTTTGACTTGCAGATTGCCAGTGCCTTTCGCTCCTTTGAGCGTCAGCTGCTGATTTGGAACAACAAATTCAGTGGCTACCGACCTCTATTGGATAGCAACAGCCAACCGCTTGATGCCAACCAGCTTTCGGAGCTGGAGAAAATCCATGCCATCATGCGCTGGTCGGCCCTTCCCGGAGCCAGCCGTCATCATTGGGGAACGGATATAGACATCTATGCGGCTAACTGCCTGCCCGAGGGAACCCGCCTCCAGCTTGAACCGTGGGAATACAATCAGGGCGGACACCAGGCGGCATTCAGTACCTGGCTTAATGAACACATTGACCAATTCGGCTTCTATCTGCCCTATGCCGAAGACCGTAACGGGGTCGCCGTCGAGCCATGGCACATCAGCTACTACCCTGTCAGTCAGCCACTGCTGACGCAACTTACGCCAGAGCTGCTCTACCACACACTTAACGCGAGCCAAATTGCTGGAAAGTCGCAGATTTTGTCAAACCTTGATAATCTTTATAGTAGGTATATAGAGAATATCTGCGAGGTCTAAATGGTGGAATGGCTACTCAACCCCTGGGTTATCAGCATCATAGTCGTCAGCGTTGTGGTCAGTAACATTGCGGCCTTGAAATACACCGCGAACATGAAGTTTGGCTACCGCGACAAAATCAAATACCTGCACGAGAAGCAAAAGCGCGAAGAGGCGCAGAAGGACGAAGAGAAAAAGGACGAGCAATCGTAAAGCTGTCGTGGAGAAAACGATGAAAAAAAGCGAGAGTCGATTCACTCTCGCTTTTTCGTCTTCTAGCAATCGCTTAGGAACGAACCAAGTAGTCGGCTACACCCACCCACTTATAACTGGTCAACTCTTCCAGCCCCATCGGGCCACGAGCATGAAGCTTCTGGGTCGAGACAGCAACCTCGGCCCCCAGACCAAACTGCGCACCGTCGGTAAAGCGCGTTGAGGCATTAACATATACCGCCGCCGAGCCAGCCGCATTGACGAACCGTTCTGCAGCATTGATGTCATTGGTCAGGATCGCATCAGAGTGGCTGGCATTATGCTTACGCATATGGGCGATGGCCTCATCAACCCCCTTGACCACTTTCACTCCCAAGGTAAAGCTCAACCACTCGGTATCAAAGTCACCGTCAGCCACTTTACGCAGCTCTGATGCCTTGCCTTCCAGCAATGCAAAGCTGGCTTCGTCCGCCACCAAAGCGACGTTCTTGTGGTTCATACGCTCGGCAAGACGAGGTAAAAACGCCTCGGCAATGTCTTCGCTGACCAGTAGCGTATCCAGCGCATTACAGGCAGAAGGACGCTGAACTTTTGAATTTTCCACCACATCAAGTGTCCGGGCCAAATCTGCTGTCTTGTCGACAAAGACATGGCTGATCCCGAAGCCGCCGATGATCACAGGGATAGTGCTGTTTTCCTTGCACATCTTGTGCAGACCAGCGCCACCGCGCGGAATAATCATATCGACATACTGATCGAGTTTGAGCAGCTGTGAAACCAGCTCGCGATCCGGTTTTTCAATATATTGCACCGATGCCGCCGGCAGGCCTGCTTTCTCGAGGGCTACCTGGATCACTTTCACCAACTCCATGTTGGAGTGGAAAGTTTCGCGGCCGCCACGCAAAATGCTGGCATTACCGGTTTTCAGGCAAAGCGCCGCAATATCAATTGTCACGTTCGGGCGCGCTTCATAGATCACCCCAACAACGCCCAGTGGGACGCGGCGGCGGCTAAGGCGCATGCCATTTTCCAGCACCTTGCTATCAAGCTCTGCCCCCACCGGATCATCAAGGCTGATCACATTGCGTACATCACCGGCAATACCGGCAAGACGCTCTTTGTTTAGCAGCAGGCGATCCACCAATGCATCTGTCATGCCTGCTTCACGAGCCGCAGCAATGTCTTTGGCATTCGCTGCCAGTATTACATCACTATTGGCTTCCAGTTCATCGGCAATGATCGCCAGCGCCTGATTTTTCTGCTTTGTTGCCGCAGTAGCAAGTTCAAAAGCTGCCTGTTGCGCAGCTTTACCCATAATCTCAAGATCCACACTCTTCCCCTATCATCAAAATATTGTCAGTACATCGCCATACACGATCAGATCACCACCAGATCATCGCGGTGTACGGCAACCGGACCGTATTCGTAGCCCAGGACCTGATAAATATCCTGACTGTGTTTTCCGGCAATCTTTGCCATATCTTTGCTTGAGTAACGACAGATGCCACGCGCCAACAACACACCCTTGGTATTAAAGATCCGGGTTACTTCTCCGCGCTCAAACTGTCCTTTGACTTCCGTAATACCTTTTGACAGCAAGCTGCTGCCACGTTGTTGTACCGCAATGGCCGCACCGTCATCGATCACTATATCCCCAGCCGGCGGAGGCCCTGCCAGGATCCAGCGCTTCCGGCTCTCCAGCGGTGATTCCAGCGGTAGAAAACGGGTTCCCACCGACTCTCCCCTGACCAGAGCAGAGATCACATCAGGTCGGCTGCCTGCAGCAATAATCACTTCAATACCAGCCCGGCGGGCAACATCGGCCGCCTGCAGCTTGGTCGCCATTCCGCCGGTACCCAAGCCACCCACACTACCGCCAGCTAACTTATGCAGTGTTTCATCGATAGTATGGACTTCGCGGATCAGTTCCGCATCTGGATTATTGCGCGGATCAGCGGTAAACAGCCCCGGCTGATCGGTCAGTAGCAGCAACTTGTCTGCACTAGCCAGAATACCGACCAATGCCGACAGGTTATCGTTATCACCGACTTTGATTTCAGTAGTTGCAACCGCATCATTCTCGTTCACAACCGGAATAATACCGTTATCCAGCAACGCCACGATCATATCGCGGGCATTGAGATAGCGCTCCCGGTCGTCAAGATCGGCCCGTGTCAGCAGCATCTGCCCGACATGCAGGCCATAGATACCAAACAGACTCTCCCACTCCTGAATCAAACGGCTTTGACCGACTGCTGCCAGCAGCTGCTTGCTCGCCATTGTTTTGGGAAGCTCGGGGTATCCCAGGTGCTCACGGCCTGCTGCAATCGCACCAGACGTCACCATGATGACCTTGTGTCCCTGACGGCGCAGCGATGCGCACTGTCGAACCAGTTCCACCATATGGGCACGATCCAGCTGCAACGTTCCGCCGGTCAATACGCTGGTGCCCAGCTTGACGACGATAGTCTGAGATTGTCTAACCGCCGGGGTCTCTGTAGAAGAGTGAGCACCCACGAGGTCCTGCTCTGTAGCGTTCGAATGTTTAGTATCTGCCATTGGGATTAAACAATTGTGATGAATAAATTTATATTCAGATGTTTTATCAATCCCCTTGCTAGATCACAAGAAAAATGCGCTATAAAAGCGCATTATTCTTTCATCTGACTACAGATAATCTGTTTGATGCACAATCAGGCAACCGTGCCCAGCTCTGCTTCCTCAAGACCGCTAGCTGCAG
>NZ_JAKRFQ010000008.1 GCF_022347985.1 Photobacterium sp. OFAV2-7 | reverse complement strand
CAGCCCCGGCTGCTGATTCTTCGGCAGCTGAGAGTATTGACTAGCGACGGTGGAAAAAACGGTTCATCGACAGCTCGTCCATGACTTTCTGCTCCTGCCGCTCCTGCTTGCGCTGGATCTGAGCCAGCCGTTTATCAATGATCTTATCGCCCATCTTGACCTGACAGTGCTGCTCGACCAAACGGCTATTCATACTGCGCAGCTCCACCTGCGACAGCGCTAGCTCCTGACGCTGCAGGTTAGTTAAATTATCCAACTGATGACGAAAACGACCAATCCCCTTGAGCATCAGAGCCGAGGCCTCGCTACCGCTGGCCACTGCATACTGTCCGGACAAACTCTCCAGTAACTCCAGTCGCTGCTGGTGAGCCTGTGCCTGCTGGTTAAGCTCAGCATACTGCTGCTGCAGCTCATCAAATTTCTGCTGCTGCTGATCCCGCCAGCCCTGGACTACCTTCACTCGCTTGTGCACGGTTTACTGCCCTCCCACCAACTGCATCAACTGCTGCTGACTGTCGGCAAGCGGTACCTGCTCCTGCATCCCCTGCTGAAGAAAACCACAGATTTCCGGGTAATAATGCACGGCCATGTCCAGGTTCTGGTCTTGTCCCGGCTGATAGCCGCCAAGGGAGATCAGATCCTGTACCTGACGATAACGGGCATAGAGCTGCTTCACCTGCTGGGCTTTTTTCAGCTGCTCCGGCGCCACAACCTGAGGCATGGCACGGCTGATTGACTGCTCGATATCAATCGCCGGGTAATGTCCCTGCTCGGCCAGTTCTCGGTTAAGGACAATATGGCCATCGAGAATGGCACGCGCGGCATCGGCAATCGGATCCTGCTGATCATCCCCTTCCGACAGCACGGTGTAGAAGGCCGTGATCGACCCGTGCTCCGTCGCGCCGTTACCGGCACGCTCTACCAGCTGCGGCAGCAGGCTAAATACCGACGGCGGATAACCCTTGGTCGCCGGTGGCTCACCCACGGCAAGCGCGATCTCACGCTGCGCCTGGGCATAACGGGTCAGTGAGTCCATCAATAACAGGACATCATGGCCCTGATCTCGAAAGAACTCCGCGATACGGTGGCAGAGTACTGAGGCCCGCAGACGCATCAGCGGCGGATCATCCGCCGGCGAGGCGATCACCACCGCATTCTTCATGCCCTCGGGCCCCAACGAGTGTTCGATAAACTCACGCACCTCACGGCCACGCTCGCCAATCAGCCCCACCACGGTAATTTCCGCGGTGGTATTGCGGGTCATCATCCCAAGCAGCACACTCTTACCGACACCACTGCCGGCAAACAGGCCCATTCGCTGCCCTTTGCCCACACTCAGCATGCCGTTAATCACCCTAACGCCAACATCCAGCTGGGTCGAAATCGGCAGGCGCTGCAACGGGTTGATGGTGTCGCCGTGAAGATTAATTCGCTGCTCTGCCGTAATAGCGCCGCGGCTATCCAACGGCTCGCCGAGCCCGTTAAGTACCCGACCCAGCATGCTATAGCCAACATTGATCTTGCTGTCGCCCTGCAGCGGCAGGACCCGGCTGCCCGGACGCAGTCCGGTCGTATGGCGGATCGGCATCAGTACCGATGCGTTGCGGTCAAAACCGACTACCTCGGCCTCGACCAGGGTGCCGAGATCGGTTTCAATCATACAGCGCTGGCCGGTACTCAGGCGGCAGCCTACCGCTTCCAGCGTCAGCCCGGCCATGCGGGTCAGTCGCCCGTAGGTACGGGCCACCGGGACGTCAGGAACCTGCTCGACCGCCGAGGATAAACGCGCATTCAGTTCCTGGAATAAATCACGCATCGGTCAGTAAACTATCCCGAATTGATTCCATGCAGGCCTCAAGGCGCTCTTCGCTATCGGCGAACGATTCCGAATCACTGGTTACAATTCGGCAGCTACCAATAGCCAGCGAGTCATCCGGCTTGAGGTTCCAGCCACTGACCTGCTCAGGCACCAGTTCCAGTAAGCGCTGGCAGTCCTGCGGGTTGAGGTAGGTGACCAGCTCCGGTTTCTGCTCGGGCATCTGCGCCAGGGTCTCCTCAATCAGGTTCACCATCTGGCTCGGCTTGAGCGTCAGCTCGGCACGGATCACCTGCCGGGCAACCTTCTGGACCAAGTCACAGATCATCTCACTCTGCTGGCGCACATGCTGGTGAAAAACCTGCTGGATCTGTTGCATCAGGTGATCAACCGAGGCCACGGTACCGCCCATCTGCTGCTGCACCTGGGCAACACCTTCGCGGATCCCCTGCTGACGGCCTTGCTCAAGCCCTTGCTGCTGGCCGAACTGCTGGCCCTGGGCCAGTCCTTCCTGGTAACCCTGTTCGTGGCCCTTTTGCTGGCCGTCCTGAAACCCGTTGTTAAATTCGTCCTGGTACGAGCCCGTCGGTTCGTCACCGAACAAATCCTCTTCCGGCTGGACCAGCGGCGGAAAATGATAGTTCCGATACTGCCCTGGCTGGGGGTGAAGAACGGTTACTGCCTGCTTCTTCATTATCACTCCACTACCGGTTCACTAAAGAGCTGCAGCTCGATTTCACCCTCATCGGCCAACTGGCGCAGGGTTGTGATCAACTGCTCGCGTGCTTCTTCCACGGCACTTAGACGAACGCGACCCTTGCCTTCCATTGCCTCGCGAAGGTACTGGGCAGCACGCTTCGGCATGGTTGCGAAAATCTTGTCCAGCAGCACCTGTTCGCTGCCTTTCAGAGCAGTCGCCAGCAGCTCCTGATCGACTTCCTCCACCAGACGCTCCAGGGTATCTTCACTCTGGCGTACCAGAATATCGAAGTTGTACATCTTGCTTTCCAGTGTCGCGACCAGAGCCGGATCCAAGGCCTTCAAACCTGTCATCACCTTCTGGCTCTGCTCGCCCTTCAGACGGTTAATGATTTCGCTGGCTTTCTCGGTACCGTCCACCAAAGTACTGTTCTGCTGGCCGACCTGAGCCAGGAACTTCTCCAACAGAACATGCACCTCATCAATCATATCTGGGTGAATTTCAGTCAGGTTGGCCAGACGGTACAGCAGATCATCCAACCCTTCGGCCGGCAGGCGCGCCAATAGCTGGGTAGCCACCTCGGGTTCCAAATAGGCCAGGAATACCGCCTGCATCTGCGGGTGCTCGCCGGAAATCAGCTCGGCTAACTTAGCCGGTTCCAGCCACTGCAGGCGCTGCAGGTTACGCTTGAGCGAGTCGCCGTAAATCGAATCCAGTAACGGCTGCGACAGAGACAGACCCAGCGCCTTGTTCAGGGTACGCTCCAGATAGCTACGCGAAGCCCCGGAGATCCCCGACTCGCTCTTGAAGTCATTAAAAAAGCGCTGAAAGACTTTTTCCGCCTGATCCTTTTTGACCGCCGGTATCCCGGCCATCGCAATCGAGAGCTGGCGAACCTGCTCACGGTCAAGCTGTTTCAATACGTTCGCTGCCGCTTCTTCACCCATACTCAGCAGCAGAATCGCGGCTTGTTCAATGCCAGGGTTATTCTCAGTTGTCATCTTTCGGTGTGATCCATTGTTTAACGACATGCGCAACGCGCTCGGGCTCTTTCTCGGAGAGCATCTGCAAATAGGATGACTGTGCTTCCAGCCCGGTTTCAGGGCTCGGCAGCTCAGGTAAATCGCTACTTGCCACTACAGAGCTCAGTCCGGCACCCGCATTGTCAGTCGATACCTGCACGGCTGGTGAAGCAGCTTCAGATTCATTGCCAAGGGCCTCGACTGGAACTGCCGGTGCAGTTGTCACCGTGGCTTCATTGGCTGATGAAAGTACCTGCTCCGGCACCATGACATCGGTGGATTTCGTCCCGCCGGCCAGCTGGCGGATCGCAGGTCGAACCACCACCAGCAGGATCACCAGGGCAACCACTGCCGACAAGATATAGCGGAGGTAGTCCAGCCACACCAGTTGAGTCCACCAGGCCGGTTCGTCACCCAGCAAATTAGCTTCAGCCTGGGTAAACGGATAAACAAGAACGGTAAATTTGTCACCGCGCGCCTCGTCGATCCCGATGGAATCTGCCAGCATCTGTTTGATGTCGGCCAACTGCTGGGCACTGAAGGTATCCGGCTGGCCGTTAAGCAGCACAGAAACACTCAGGCGCTTGAGCTGTCCCTGCTGGTAAAGGGTATGCTTCAGGGTGCGGTCCAGTGCGTAATCGCGCGAAGACTCGCTACGCTCATTGCCCCCTTTGTTATCTCCCTCTTCCTCGCCTTCTTCCGGCGGGCGGTTGCTCAGGGCGCCGGGCACCCCTTCGGCCGGCTTGGACAGGCGTCGGTCATAGGTACTGAATTCATTTCGTACCGTTCCCTCAGGCGAATAGCTTTCTTCGGTCGCCTCGGTACGGTCGAAGTTGATGTCTGCAGCGACCTCGACCTGGAAGTTATTCATTCCGACCAACGGACGAAGCATGCGCGAGGCACGTTCAATGTGGCTGCGCTCGAGCTGCTGGACATACTCCAGGTAGCGGCTGCTGCTTCTGCCGTGCTGATCACGATCGCCGATCGCTGCCGACAGCAGGTTGCCTTGCTGGTCAATCACATTGACGCGCTCTGCGGTCAGATCCGGTACACTGCCTGCCACCAGATTGACAATCGCCGTCACCTGCTCGGAGCCCAGGTTCTGACCGGGACGCAGTGACAACACAACAGAGGCCGATGACTGCTCCTTCTCACGGCGGACAAACAAGGTTTGCTTTGGAATGGCCAAATGCACCCGCACGTTGCTAACGGCTTCCAGCGTCATGATACTGCGGGCCAGCTCCCCTTCCAGGCCGTGCCTGTAGCGGGCATTCTCGATAAACTGGCTGGTACCCAGGCTGGAATCCTGCGACAGGATCTCAAGCCCGGTCGGCAGCTGCGCCTCGACACCCGCCGACGCCAGGGCCAGGCGGGCCTTGCCCAGGCTATTGCGCTCCACCATGACATTGCCTTGCTGGGGCTCGATATAAAAGTCCATCCCGCTCTGCTCAAGCACCGACAGCACCTGCGTGCGATCGAACTGTTCGTTCTCGCCATATAGCGGACGGTACTGACTGCCTCCCTGCCAGAGGCCAATCACCACCACCACGGTAACCAATGCGGCAATCACCCCAAGCAATGCGACAAGACGGGCACCGGATAAAACACGTCCCATACTAGAAGGGCTGGCCATATTGGCCAGCCTCTGTTTAATTAATTCACTCACTTAGTTTTTCCCATCACACAGGCATCTTCATGACATCGTCATAGGCGGTCAGGAGCTTGTTACGCACTTGCACCAAAGCGGCGAACGACAGGCTAGCCTTCTGGCTTGCCACCATCGCCCCGACCAAATCGTCACTCTTGCCGGTATCCACTGCCGTCATCAGCGCCGAGGCCTCTTTGCCTTGCTGATCAACATTGTTGAGGGTTTGGGAGATCACTTCGGTAAAACTAACCGAGTTCACTTGGTTAGCCGTTAATGGGTTAGGTGCAATCTGAGTCGTCTCCAGCACATTCATCTGTGCTCGAACCTCACTCATCTGGCTCAATGGCAATTCCATGCTCATTAGTTTGTCTTGCATGTCAGGCTCTCGTGTAGAGTCGGTTAGGAATAGTTAGTATTGGCTACAGTAAAATCTGAATTTTGCCCGGTTAGGATCTGGTCGATATCCAGTCCCTGCTCGCGCATCGTCTGAATCTTGTACCGCAGGGCACGGGTCGAGACTCCCAGCTCTTCGGCCGTTTTGCTCCGGTGGCCGTTAAAGCGACGCAGCGTTTCGATAATGGTGTCGAACTCGGCCAGCTTGCGGCTTTTCTGCAAGCTCGGCTTCGACGGCCTCACACTTGGCTTGCGCGGGCTGACCAAGGCTGAACAAGTATCTGGCGAAGGCGATAACTCCGCCTCTTTGTTTGCCAGCTGAGTAGGCAGCATTAGGTCTTCAGCCCGGATCAGGCAGCCCCGGCTCATCACCAGCGCCCGCTGAATCACGTTCTCAAGCTCGCGGACATTGCCCGGCCAATCATAGTGGCGCAGGGCATCCTGGGCTTCAGGGGTAAATTCAATGGTCGTCTGGGCATTCGGCATATAGCGCATCATCAGATAGCTAGCCAGCGGTACGATGTCATCCTTGCGCTCTTTCAGCGTGGCGCAGTGCAAAGGAAACACATTCAGCCGATAGTAGAGATCGGCCCGGAAACGTCCCTCGGCAACAGCTTGTTCAAGATCACGATTGGTGGCTGCCAGTACCCGGATATCGAGCTTAACCTTCTGGTGGCTGCCCAGGCGTTCCACTTCGCGCTCCTGCAACACCCGCAGCAGCTTGGTCTGCAGCGTCAGCGGCAGCTCGCCGATTTCATCAAGCAGCAGGGTACCGCCATTGGCCACCTCCAGCTTGCCGGGCTGGGCTGACGTCGCACCGGTAAACGCCCCCTTGGTATGACCAAACATAATGGATTCGATCATAGTCTCCGGGATCGCGGCGCAGTTGATTGCCACAAACGGACCAGCCGAACGGGGAGATGATTCATGGATAAAACGCGCCAGCACCTCTTTCCCGGTCCCACTCTCGCCGTTGATCAGCACAGAGGCATCTGTCTGCGCCACCCGCTGGGCCAATTGGAACATCTGCTTGCTCTGGCGTGACTCGGCCACAATCGGTAGCTTCTTCTGCTGTGGCTGAACCAGGCGTTGTACAAGCTGCCCAAGATGCATGTGTCCAAACGGGATCAGCAAGTAATCTGTCGCGCCCTGCTGCAGGGCACGTGTGACCTGCGCGGCATGCTGCAGCTCCGAGAGCACCACGATAGCCCCCTGGTATCGCGGCTGAACCAGCTTCATCAGGTCGGCCGCCTCGGTGCCGTCCACCAGGCAGGTCGGTAGCAGCAGCAGGTCCCATTGCTGTAGCGACAATAGGTGCAGGCAGTCAGCCATGCTGGAGGTCTGAGTTAACTGATACCCAACAGCTTCTCCCTCTACCAGTACCTGTTCCTGGACAGGGTGGTAAGGGTGAAACATCAAAACTTGCCAGTTCTTTTTCATGATCGGCCTACCACTGATTTCTTAATTAAACGGACGCTTACCCGGCGATTCTTTTGCCGCCCTGCCACCTCAGCGTTATCCTCGACAGGATAACGGTCACCGTGGGAGCGGATTTGAAGCATAGAGCGAGGGATACCATACTCAATGAGCAGAGAAGCGACCTCTTCTGCACGCTCTCTGGACATGCGCAACTTCACGCCTGTACGGCCCTGGCTATCTGAGTAGCCATCAACCAGAATCTTGCTAATCGACTGCGTCGCACTGACAAACTCAGCGATCCCCTTCAGTGTCCGATGACTGTTTTTTGACACATCCGATGAGCCAAAATCGAAATAGAAGACATTATTCCTTATCTGCTGATAGTTGACGGGAATTAAGCTGTTGCGACAGGCCACAAACTCTTCGGCAGGAACCTCAAAATTAATATTGGACAAAATAATCTCGTCATTTAATTGACGACCACTATTAATAATCACTTTTATCCAAGAGCCACTTTTCAGGTGTTCAAAAATCGCATCGGCTTTATTAACAATAATTTCACCTGTGGCATTAGAGTTATTAGCATCTCCAAGAGAGTCAATAAACTTGGCATTGTTTGATTCCCAGACCGGAGAGATCTCATACACAGAGTGCAGTACTGTTAGGTTTGTTATCTCATTAGACTTAAGCTCAAGGCGTAATTCTTCTCCAGCTTCAGCTATTAACTTAGCTATTCCAAAGCCTTTTATTTCATGCTCAATTGAGCACAAAGTATTATCACCGGAGAAAGCCCATCGACTATTGTCCAATGCAGATACTTTTACATTTTCCTCGCTATAAACCGAGAAAGAAGCCAATAGTAACAATAGAATAAAACTGCTTTGTCTAACCATCAAAGAGCCTAGAAATAACATAGCTACGGTAAATGCATAACCATACACACAGGCGAAAACCTCCCCGCTCAAAAAGAATTTTCGTCTCGTTAAAAGCTTAATCTTTTAAACAATCAAGCATTTAACCACTTCCACCACCAGGCAGAAAAATGCCACCTACTGGTAAATAGAGCGTATGAAATAATGTGAAGGCAAAGAAGCGCAATCAAAACACCTAGATTCTGACAAAAACACAGAATCAAAATGCCACTAATTGATAATCACCTAGGCGCTTAAGAGCAATTACTTTAAATATTTTTTAGGTGAATAAGAAAACATTAAGAATAATATGTCAACTGTCAATATAATGAACCCATGGAAAAATAAGGTGATGTTTTTTTGACATAGCTGATAACTGTTATATTCGTTTGACAAACCTATTGCTCAAACGGTAGTCTCCCGCGATTGAAATTGGCTTGTTAATTAACATCATAGTCAATAACAGGACGGGTAAATACAAATTATTGATTAAAAACAACACGATTGAGAGCAATAAAATACTATTATCAGAACTGCGCTCTAAATGACTGTTTAAATAATACACAACAAGAATGCTATTTACTCTCTTGTTAATAAGATTTAATAACCGAGTATAACCATTAATATTAATTGTTGTGACCCTGATTCCAGCATTCTAGTAAACATTGTTTAATTAAAATGCGACTAAAGGTTAAATGTTGATTTAAAATTAAATCAACAAGAAAAAGAAACAGTGTTTATTATTTATGAAGATAAATGTCAGCATTGTTTTTATATTCAATTGGCGCTTTATTACTTAATTAAGCATATTCAACGTACAGTTACGTTTAACGAAAACCCATCGGTTGCCTAAGGTTATGACGAAAAAGAGCAAAATAATCTCAGAACTTGATCAGGTTGAAGTTCGTGCTTTTGATCTCGCAAGTCCTGAGCACCGCATCGGCGCCTTACAAGCCATCATTGATAATGTCTGCAAACAGTTCGAACGTTCAGCTCGCCAGTCATTTCACCACCTGTTGCGCCACCCTGTTGAATTTCGCTTTGAACAACAAGACACGCTGAAACTGCAGGACTACTTACAGCAACTGCAAAAACCCAGCCTTTATCGCGAGTTCACCGTAAGCCCGCACGATTTGCACGGTGCCGTCTCTATCGACGGGGATCTGCTATTTTTTATGGTCGATCTGTTTTTTGGCGGTAGCGGCAACAATGTCAGACGCCACAGTGACATGAGTGATACCGAGTTACGCCTGGTTGAACGTTTTTTCAACCTGGCACTGGAACAGTTTGCCAACGGCTGGCACAGCATAACCAGCTGGAACAGCCAGCTGACCGAGAAAAACACGCTGCGTCTCGGCAATCCAATTCAAAACAACCAGCTCTATCAGGTGTGCCGCTTTACCATTGATGTCTGCGGCCACCAGGGCTGGTTTGACATTGCCCTGCCTTTTGCCGGCCTGGATTTTCTCCGGGAGCAGCAGTGCAAGCCGACGGATGTGGAAACCGACCCCGAGCTCCAGGCTCGCATTCAGGCCAAGCTATGTCAGGCACCGATGCGTCTGATGACCACCCTGTGCGAACGTCGCCTGTCTCTGGGCGATGTTATGGATCTGAAACAGGGCGATGTTATCCCTGTCGAGCTCCCGGGCGAAGTGACGGTCCGAGCGGGCAAAACGCCGCTATTTACCGCCCGAATAGCAGAAAACAACGCCAGTCTTGTACTTCAAGTTCAAGATGTTATTAAACAGTAACAGGAACGATCATGTCTGAACAAACCAATGACCTGAATATTGACCTTGATGAACTGGACTTGGGTAGCCTGGGCCAGGATCCGATGCCCGGCACAGCTTCAGCCGCCAAGGATATGTCGTTTATCCGCAATATCCCGGTCAACCTGACGCTTGAAGTCGCCAGTACCGAACTGATGGTGGGCGATTTGATGAATGTTTCGCTCGGCACCGTCATCGAGCTGGACAAGCTCAGCGGCGAGGCCATGGATGTCAAAGTCAACGGTACCTTGCTAGGCCACGCAGAAGTGGTGATCGTCAACAACAAATACGGCCTGCGTCTGGTCAATATTGTCGACGACAACGACATGCTGAAAGGGCTAACCAAATAATGCGTAAGTTCGGGCTACTGCTGGCACTCCTGCTACTTAGCTTTCCGTCGCTGGCACAGGATCTGTCGCTGCTGACTATCAACGGCCCGGACGGCCCGGAAGAATACAGCGTCAAGCTGCAAATCTTCCTGTTAATGACAGCACTGGCTTTTCTGCCAGCCATGCTGTTGATGGTAACCAGCTTTACCCGGATCATCATCGTACTGGGCATTTTGCGCCAGGCGATGGGGCTTCAGCAAAGCCCGCCGAACCGGGTGCTGGTCGGTATCGCCCTGACACTGTCTCTGTTTATCATGCGCCCGGTACTCTATGACATCTACGATAATGCCGTTGTTCCCTTCCAGAGCGACGAGCTGACCATGGTCGATGCCTTCAGCACCGCAGAAAAGCCCCTGCGCCAGTTTATGTTGCAGCAGACCCGCGAGACCGATCTCGAGCAGATTCTGCGCATTGCCAATGAACCGACACCGCAGAATATGGACGAGCTGGATTTCCTGATTGTGATGCCCGCCTTCATTCTCAGTGAGCTGAAAACCGCTTTCCAAATCGGCTTCATGCTGTTCATCCCGTTTCTGATCATCGATATCGTGGTGGCCAGCGTACTGATGGCGATGGGTATGATGATGCTGTCGCCGCTGATTATTTCTCTGCCGTTCAAATTAATGGTTTTCGTAATGGTCGACGGCTGGTCGATGACCGTCGGCACACTCAGTGCGAGCTTTGGATAGATATGGGTACTGAATTTATCGCCTCGTTTTTTGGTGAAGCGCTGCTGATCATCGTCAGTATGGTCTGTGTCATGATTGTCCCCAGCCTGCTGGTCGGGCTGGTCGTGAGTATCTTTCAGGCTGCGACCCAGATTAACGAACAGACACTGAGCTTTTTGCCTCGCCTGCTGATGACGTTTGCCATGCTGGGCTTTGCCGGCCCCTGGCTGCTACGGACCCTGGGGGATTTGTTCAATCGTCTGTTCCTCGATATTCCGCACCTGATCGGCTAACCCATGCTCGATATCTCAGCAGCCCAGCTGACCGCCTGGCTAGGACAGATCTGGTGGCCTTTTTTTCGCCTCAGCGCTGCGATGCTGGTGATGCCGATTTTTGGCGGCACGGCAATCCCGACCCAAATCCGGATCGGGCTGGCGCTGATGCTCAGTATGCTGGCGGCACCGCTGATGCCGTCAATGCCCAGTATCGATCCCTTCTCGCTCGATGCCCTGCTGTTCGGTGCCCAGCAAGTGGTGATCGGCGGCATCATGGGATTGATGCTCGAGCTGCTGTTTGCGGTATTCACCACCATGGGGCAAATCCTGTCGATGCAAATGGGCCTCGGTATGGCCATGAGCAACGATCCGGTAAACGGCGTCAGTATTCCTACCCTCGGTAAGTATTACCAGTTCTACACCCTGCTGCTGTTTCTCGCCCTTGACGGCCATTTGGTCGCCCTTGATGTGGTGGTGCAAAGCTTTAACGTCTGGCCGGTGGGCGAAATGCCGAGCCAGGATGCGCTGTATAGCGTGATCATGCGGCTGGGCTGGATGATTGCCGCCGCCTTCTTGCTGGCGCTACCCGCGGTATGCGCGATGCTACTGGTGAACGGTGCCTTCGGCATGATGAACCGCGCCGCACCGCAGCTCAACGTTTTTGCACTGGGTTTCCCGATGACCATGCTGCTCGGCATGATGTGCCTGCTTATCACCACGTCCGGTATTCCGGAGAACTTTACCCGTCTTTGCAGCGAAACACTGCAGATGATGGCTGATCTGGAGGCCAGTCGCTAATGAGTGACAACAGCAGCCAGGACAAAACGGAACAGCCCAGTGAACAGAAACTGCGAAAAGCCAGGGAGGAAGGTAACCTTCCGCGCTCCAAAGAGCTGGTAACTGCACTGATGACACTCGGGGCCGCCCTGCTGCTCAATGCCTTCTCGGGCGCGCTGGCTGAAATGTTTCAGGTGATCACCACCCTGAATATGAAGCTGCCGAAAAGTGCCGCCTTCGAGACCGAATACATGCTCAAGCATCTCGGTATCAGCTTAAAGTCCATGCTGCTGGCCATCGCGCCGATGCTCGGGCTGTTGGTGCTTATCACCATACTTGCCAATATCGTTCGAGGTGGCTGGAACGTCTCGGGCAAGGCTGCCCAACCAAAGCTATCCAAGCTCAACCCGATATCGGGGATCAAGCGGATGTTCTCAACCAAGTCGCTGGCCGAGCTGATCAAAAGTATTCTTAAAGTCACCTTGATCAGTGCCACCCTGTACCTGATGCTGAGCAACAACCTGACCCAGATAGCCATGCTCCAACGCCTGCCGCTCACCGAAGCTATTCTGCAAACCGTCGACTTACTGTGGCAGGGCCTGTTCAGCTTTGGCCTCGCCCTTTTGCTGATTGCTGTTCTTGAGATGCCATATGCAGGCTGGGAGTACACTAAACAGCTCAAGATGACCAAGCAAGAGGTTAAGGAAGAACACAAGAACAGCGAGGGTAAACCTGAGGTCAAGGCGAAAATCCGCCAACTGCAGCGTCAGATGTCCCAGCGCCAGATGATGAAAACCGTCCCGCAGGCCGACGTGGTGATCACCAACCCGACCCACTACGCCATCGCCCTGAAATACGATCTGGACAAGGCTGGTGCTCCCTTTGTCCTCGCCAAAGGCGTTGATCAGGTAGCCCTGCAGATGCAGCAGGTCGCGCGCCAGCACGAACGCCCGATTGTCGAAATACCGGCCCTTACACGAGCCGTTTATTACTCAACCAACGAATGGCAGGAAATCCCTGCCCCGTTGTACGTTGCCGTTGCCCATGTGCTGACCTTTGTGTTCCAGATGGAGCAATACAAACAGGGACGCCAGTCCCATAAACCTGAATTCCCACAAGTCACAATTCCCAAGGAATTGCGTCGCTAACCGGATCTGAGCTGAAATGAAACAAAAACTCACCCCGTTAATACAGCTACTAACCAAAGGGCAATTAGGGATCCCGCTGCTCCTGATGACGATACTGGCGATGGTGATCCTGCCTATCCCGCCGTTCGTGCTGGATATGCTGTTTACCTTCAACATCGTTCTGGCGCTGCTGGTAATGCTGGTCAGTGTCTACAGCAAGCGGCCGCTCGATTTCTCGGTGTTCCCGAGCATCCTGCTGGTGGCAACCCTGCTCCGCCTGATGCTGAATGTCGCCTCGACCCGGGTGGTACTGCTCAACGGCCACGAAGGGGGCGAATCGGCTGGTAAGGTCATTCAGGCATTTGGTGATGTGGTGATCGGCGGAAACTACGTGGTCGGTATGGTGGTGTTCGTGATCCTGATGATCATTAACTTCGTGGTTGTCACCAAAGGTGGCGAGCGTATCTCCGAAGTAAGTGCCCGCTTTACCCTTGATGCCATGCCGGGTAAGCAGATGGCCATCGATGCCGATTTGAATGCCGGCATTATCGATCATAACCAGGCTAAGCGCCGCCGCGAGGATGTGGCCCAGGAAGCCGACTTCTACGGCTCGATGGACGGTGCCTCGAAGTTTGTCCGTGGTGATGCCGTTGCCGGGATGCTGATCCTGTTCATCAACATCATCGGCGGGATCAGTATCGGGGTATTCCAGTACGGCCTGTCGTTTTCCGAAGCCTTTGAAACCTATGCCCTGCTAACCATCGGTGACGGTCTGGTTGCCCAGATCCCGTCGCTGCTGCTGGCGACGGCCGCAGCGATTATTGTGACCCGTGTTGCCGACAGCAACGACCTGTCAAAGCAAATCGGCAAGCAGATGCTGGCGTCACCGGTCATTATGTTTGTTGTGTCCGGCATTATGCTGGTACTCGGCCTGATCCCAGGCATGCCGCATCTGGCCTTCCTGTGTTTTGCCGCTGTGATCGGCCTTGCCGGGTGGCGGATGCGCAATATTGACAGCACAGAAGTCAATGACGAGGACCTGGCCCGGGCCGAGGAGATTGTCGAACAGCATGACCAGCCTGAGAACAAGGAGCTGGCTGCCGGAGATATTCCTCTGGTTCATGCACTGAGCCTGAATGTTGGTTTCCGGCTGGTCAACCTAATCGACCGCCGCCAGGGCGCCGAGCTGCTCAGCAGACTGATAGGGATCCGCAAGACCCTGACCGAACAGCGCGGATTTGTGATCCCGCAAATCCATGTCAAAGATGACCTGGCGCTTGAGGCGAGCCAATACAAGATTGCCGTCCGGGGCGCGACTATCGTCGAGGCCGAGCTTGAGGCCGACCGTCTGCTAGCGATTAATCCGGGGCAGGTTTACGGCAATGTCGACGGCATCATCACCAAGGATCCGGCCTACGGCATGGAAGCGCTGTGGATTGTCCCGGCCGAAAAAGACAAGGCCGTCAATCTCGGCTATACCGTTGTCGACCACGCCACCATTATCTCGACCCATGTCAGCAAGGTGATCAACGATCACATCGACGATATTCTGAGCCCAGAGGAAATCTCGGGAGTCATAGAGCGGCTGGCCAGCCTGAACAGCAAGCTGGCTGATGACTTGCAGCAGAAACTCAACCCGCAGCAGCTACTGAGGGTGTTCCGCCAGCTGACAATCGACGGCGTTTCGCTGGCCGATATCGTGACGATTGCCAACTCGCTGGTCGAATCGGCAGAACTGTCGCAAGACCCGATCCTGCTGGCTGCCGATGTCCGCTGCGTCTTGCGCCGGGTGGTACTCGGCAGCCTGATCGGCATGCGCGCCGATGTTCCGGCGGTCACCCTGTCTGGCGAGCTGGAAAACATCCTGCTGGGCGCGCTCAGTCAGGCACAGTCAGGCGGACACGTTCAGCTTGACGGCTTTGCCCTGGAGCCGACAGTCATCGAAAAGCTCCAACGCAGCCTGCCTGAAGTCCTGGATAATATGCGGCTTCACGGCCATAGCCCTATTCTGCTGGTCCTGCCGCAATTACGTCCGCTGCTTGCACGCTATGCCCGGGTATGCGCCCGTGGCCTGCATGTGTTGTCTTTCAATGAAATACCGGATGACAAAAACGTGTCGGTGGTTGGCAATATGGGCTAGCCCATTTGCCCCGGCCGATGGCTCGTTATTCAGAGACAAGAAACACGCCAGCACCAGCTGGCGTGCCCCCTTCAAATCCCCATTAACCTAATTCCCGTACATGCTGGTTTAATAGCGCCCGCAACTTCAACGGTTTCACCGGCTTGCTAATGAAACTGAAACCATGGCCGCGGATCACCTGCTGGGTTTCTGCCGTCCGGTCGGCACTGATAACCGCGCCACGGAAAGTTTTGCCCAGTCGCAGGCTGCACTGCTGCAGCACCTGCAAGCCCGTCTGCTCGTTGGCCAGGTGATAGTCGCTCAATACGAAGTCTGGCTGCCAGTCATCATCAATCTGCTGCATGGCACCTGCCACGGTCTCGGCCAGTCGTACATCGCATCCCCAGCGGGCTAGCAAGGTTTCCATCCCCAGCAGAATGTCCGGTTCATTGTCGACACAAAGTACTTTGATCCCCGCCAGTGGCGCGGCTTTCTCCTCGACAGGTGCCGCCTTTTCCGCCCGGTGAGCAAGCTCACCACGGCGGACATCGAGCCCGAAGACCGTTCCCTGGCCGGGCCAGGATCGCAATGACAGCTGATGGTCCAGGACCCGGCTGATCCCGCGCGCAATCGCCAGACCGAGGCCGAGGCCATGGTCGACTCCGCTTCGCTCGATACGGGTAAATTCATCAAAAATATGGGCCTGCTTCTCTTCCGGGATCCCCGGACCGTTGTCCCAAACTTCGATCGTCAATTGCCCTTGCTTCCTGCGCGCCCCCAACACCACCTTGCCGTTCGGGTTATAGCGGAAGGCATTGGTCAGAAAGTTCTGCAACGCCCGGCGCAGCAACTTGGGATCAGATACAATCACCGCATTGCTGCTGACCACCTCAAACCGGATCCCCTGCTGCTGCGCCAGGGCACCAAACTCTGCACTGAGCGTACTGAACACATCACTGACCGGAAACGGATGCACATTGACCTGCAACTTGCCCGCTTCCAGCCGGGAGACATCCAGCAGATCACCAATTAAGTCCTCAGCCGCTCCCAGCGCACTCTCGATATGGTGGGCAAGCTTGGTGGTTTCCTCTTCTTTGGCCACCTCTGTCAGTGACGACGAAAACAACCGTGCGGCATTCAGCGGCTGCATAAGGTCGTGGCTGACCGCGGCCAAAAAACGCCCTTTCGAGTGGGCCTGCTGTTCAGCCTGCTGAGTAGCAGAAACCAACTGACGGTTTAGCTGTTCCAGTTCCTGGGTACGCAGCCTCACCCGTTCCTCTAGATTCTCATTAGCCTCTTTCAACGCCAGCTCCGCTTGCCGGAACGCGGTGATATCGGTAAAGCTCATCACAAACCCGCCACCGGGCATAGGATTGCCTTGCACCTCGATAACCAGACCGTCCGGCCGGATGCGGGATGAGGTATGGGCGGTGCCCCGTTTGAGGTGTTCGACACGTTTGGCAACATGTATTTCCGGGTCGCCGGGGCCGCACAGCCCCAGTTGGGCGTTGTGGCGGATCACATCCGCAATGGGACGCCCGACCTGGATCAGTCCCGGCGGAAAGGTAAACATTTCCAGATAGCGCTGGTTCCAGGCCACCAACCTTAACTGCTTGTCCACCACCGTTATTCCCTGGCTAATATGCTCAATCGCTCCCTGCAGCAAACCACGGCTGAAGTCGAACAACTCGGAGGCCTCATCAACGATGGTGGCCACTTCTTCCAGCTTCATATTGCGCCCCTGAAGTGCCGAGGTCAGTACCAAGCGCGCCGAAGATGCCCCAAAAACCCCGGCCAGTACCCGTTCGGTATGACGGATCAGCGGGGCCGTTGCCTGCTGCTGGGGCAGTAAATCGGCCTGATGCTGATCGGCAAACTGCCGAAAGGCATTGCGCACCCGCTTGCGTCCGACAAAACGGGCAGCCAGCATTTCAAGTTCAGCCACAGTCACCCGGGCCTGGTACAGGCTGCCATTATCCGATTCAGGTAACGGCGCCCCGACAAAAGTCGCAGCTTGCATGCGCTCGGTCAGCGATGTTCGGGTCAGCATCGATATCGTGAAATACAAGGTAATGTTCACCACGACACTTAGCAGCATCCCCCAATCGACTGCCGACAGCTGGTGCAATATCGGCCATTGCGGCGGAGTAAGCAGCCATAGCAGCAAATTGGTTTCGGCATCGCCGGCCAGCATATTGGTCTGGCCCATCATAGTGATCACCCATACCGCCGAGCCTCCCAGCAACCCCGCATACACCCCTTTACGGTTGCCTTCACGCCAGTAAATTCCCCCCAGCAGGGCCGGAGCAAACTGCGCAATAGCCGCAAAAGCCAACAACCCTATCCCGGACAACGACTGAATCTCATCCAGTACCTGGTGGAAGCCCCAGGCAGCCATTAACAGCAACAGGATCAGCGCACGCCGAATATTGAGCAACATGCCGGAGAAGGCATTGAAGTTACGGCCGGATACCCGCAATCGCCGCAGCAGCAACGGAAGAACCAGGTCGTTGGACACCATGATGGCAAGAGCAATGGTCGAGACAATCACCATACCTGTTGCCGCGGACGTCCCGCCCAAAAATGCCAGCAGGGCAATGCTCTCTGCGCCTTGCTGCAACGGCAGATTAATGACATAGGTATCAGCTGAGATATGCGGCAACAGCGCCTGACCGGCCAACGCCAGCGGCACGACAAACAATCCCATTAGCAGCAGGTAAATCGGAAAAATCCAACGGGCCATATGCAGGTCCTGCGCCCGGCTATTCTCCACCACAATGGTATGGAACTGGCGCGGCAGACAGATAATCGCCGCCATAGTGAGAATCGTATGGATCAGCAGGCTACCGACATTTGGCGAACTCGGCTGCAGATATTCCTGTTTTACGGCCTGCAGGTCAGGCAGCTCAAACATTAGCCCCGCCGCAAAGATCCCCACCACCAGAAAGGCCACCAGCTTGACGATCGACTCGAATGCCACAGCCATCATCATCCCGCGGTGGTGCTCGGTGGTATCGATGTGCCGGGTACCAAACAGAACGGTAAACACCGCCAGTGCCAGCGTTACCATCCAGGCAATATCGGCATCATCAACCCCGCTCTGCTGGCCCAGATCAGGCGCAATTTGCTCCAGCCCCATGGTAATACCACGCAGTTGCAAGGCGATATACGGCAAAATCCCGACCACCGCAATGATAGTCACCAGGACGGCCAGGCCCTGCGACTTGCCGTAGCGGGCGGCGATAAAGTCAGCAATAGAGGTGATATGCTCGCGCTTGGCGATTAAGATCAACCGCGCGAGAATACGCCAGCCAATAGTGAACACTACAATCGGCGCAAGGTAGATAGGCAAAAATGACCAGATATCCTGGCTGGCCTGGCCGACCGTGCCATAGAAGGTCCAAGAGGTACAGTAGACCGCAATTGAAAGGCTATAAATCCATGCCCGCCAGCCTGCCAGCCATTGCGGCCTTTTATCACCATACCAGGCGATAAGAAAGAGCAGTCCGAGATATGCCAGCGAGACCGGCACGACAATCCATCCTTGTGCCATGATACGTCCTGATTGTAAAAAAGATGTAAGCCCATGGTAACGAATTCACACCCATTGACTCAATCAAGACGATCACAGCTTTGGCCTAAACGTGTTTTTTCCGGCCAAAATCAATCACTTTCCACTAGCTGTTGGTGACATAACGTTGCCGTGGCTGGGATTCAATTTTCATCAGCAACACCGGTGCCCCCATCACGGCCATCAACCAGAACAGATCTGCACCCCAAATCCCGTATAACCAACCACTTAAGGCCGTCATCATGGCCATAAAGGCGCCCATAGGCAGAGCGTTATACAGCGCCTGCAATACCACCATTTGGTTACTCTGAGCCTGCTGGATATAGCGAATTGTCGCCAGGTGGCAGGCCGCAAAAGTCACCCCGTGCAAGGCCTGCGCCATCACCAGTACCGGCAGCTCGGTCATACTCGCCGTCAACCCCCAGCGTACCATGACGCCCAATGCAGCCAGGCGGAACATGGCCGAGATACTCCAACCGGCAAAAATACGCTTGCTCAATGCAAAGACAGCCACTTCGGCAACCACGCTGAAGCTCCAGAGATAACCAATCACCGCTTCGCTGTAACCGGCCTCTTTCCAGTAAATCGCGCTAAAACTGTAATAGGCCGCATGACTTCCCTGCAGCAGGGCAACCGCACCGAGAAAACGGACAACCTGGCTATCCCGCATCAGGGCCATCAGGGCAGGACGGGCCTGGTCATGGCCTTCTTCCGAGGCAGGCAACACTGTCGGCTGGCGCATTGATAGCACCAGTGCCGCTACCAAGCCTGCCGCTGCCACCCAGGGGATCACGTCAGGGTTATATTCAGCCGCCAACAATCCCACCACGGTTGAACCGGCAATAAAGGCGATGGAGCCCCATAACCGGGTACGACCATAGTCTAAATGGCCGTCTTTGGCATAGTGATTGGCGAGTGCATCAGACAGCGGCACAATAGGGCCAACCAGCATATTATAGATAACTGTAACTATAGTAAGCGCCCACAAACTACCACCACAATAGATATATACGACACAGCTTATCAAGGCCGCCAGCGCCAGCCAGCGCAGTGCCGGGATCAGATGCTCTGCCTTATGGATCCGCGGGGTGATCACCAGGTTCGCCAGACAGCGCACCCCAAAGCCCAGCCCCAGCAACAGGCCGATATTCGAGGCGCTCACCCCCAAGTGTGCAAGCCACAACGCCCAGAAAGGAAGGTACACGCCATAATTAAAGAAAAAACCAAGCAGGTATTGCGAGGTCCATCCATAAGGGCTACTACGAAACATGCTAAGACCTATATGCAGAGAGAAGAATAACGGTGGCCATTATGCCGAATTCGCTACCGTCTCCCAATGAAATTATCAGACAATTTTACTTCCCCTTTTCCCACTCTAGACTAAAGTCGTCTGGAGCCATCACCTATCCTGGGCGACACTGATTGCATCAATGCCAAACCCATTTTCCTGAGTGCGCTGCACCCAAATAGCCGGATGGTTGCCATGCCTGATAAGTTTGATACCTCACTGCCCCCCTTTGACCGCCTCAGCAATGAGCAGCAACACGTGCTGACAGAGGCGCTGGATGTCGCCTATTACCGGGGCGGCGATATCATTATTGATGCCGAGGAGTCCTGCTCCCAGCTCTATATCATCATCAAAGGCAGCGTGGAAGAAACCTCGGCAGACGGCAAGGAGATCTTCGCCCACTATACCGCCGACGATATGTTTGATGTCCGCTCGCAACTCGAGCACCGCAGCCGCCATCGCTATACTGCGCTGGAAGACACCTTGTGCTACCTGCTTCCCAGAGATATCTTTGTCGAGTTTTACCGCTCCAGCGATCAGTTTGCCGCCTACTTCGACGGCAATCTGGCCCGTCGCCAGCAGTTGCTCGAAGAAGCCCAGAAGCAGCAGAACCTGGCCGAATTCATCCTCACCAAGGTCAGTGACGACAACATTCAGCCCTGCCTGATTGTGCCGTACGACACCAACCTCAAATCAGTAACAGAGCAAATGCGCAGCAAGGGGATGGATGCGGCCCTGGTCGAACTCAATACCCTGCCGCAATACGGCATCGTGACCCGCACCAACCTTCTTCATGCCGTGATGCTGGACAAGCTACCTGCCGACACACCGGTCAGCCAGATAGCCACGACACCGGTTATCAGCGTCAACAAGGGCGACTTCCTGTTTAATGCCATGCTGGCCATGACCCGCAACAAGGTAAAGCGAGTCCAGGTGCTCGATGGCAGCCAGGTAGCCGGTATGCTGGATCTGACCCAGGTGCTCAGCCTGTTTTCGACCCACTCACATGTTCTGACCCTGCGTATTGCCCGGGCAGAAACCATCGAGGAGCTGGCCATGGCAGCCGGCAGCCAGCACCGGCTGGTCGAAACCTTGTTTAACAACGGGATCCATACCCTGTTTGTAATGGAGCTTATCGCTACGGTGAACGAGCAAATCATCGAGAAAGCGTTCAAGCTGGTGGTGCCCGAGCATATGCACGAACGATGCTGCTTTATGGTGATGGGATCGGAAGGTCGTGGTGAGCAAGTGTTGAAAACCGATCAAGATAATGCGCTGATCATTCAGGACGGCGTCGACTGGCCGGAGTGCCCGCAGGTGATGGAACAACTAACCCATACCCTGCACCAGCTAGGCTACCCGTTATGCCCCGGCAAGGTGATGGTCAACAATCTCAAGTGGGTCAAACACCAAAGTGAGTGGTTACATACTATCAGCGAGTTTGCCAAGGCCGGTACCGAAACCACCATGATGGATCTGGCCATTCTGGCCGACAGTCATGCCGTTGCCGGCAACCGTGCCCTGCTCGAGCCCCTGCAAACCCACCTCCACCAGCAACTGGCCGATCAGGAACTGCTACTGGCGACCTTTACCCGTCCGGCACTGAAGTTCAGCGTTCCGTTAACGCTATTTGGAAAACTGAAGGCCGGCAAGGAAGGACTGGATATCAAACGTGGCGGTGTCTTCCCGATTGTCCACGGTATCCGGGCCCTGGCACTGGAACACAACATCGAGGATAACAATACCTTCCAGCGCCTGCACCAGCTGGAACAGCGCAAGGTACTGGAGCCCTCCACCGCCTCGAACCTGAGCGAGGCGCTAAAGCTATTTATCAAGCTCCGCCTCAGACAGCAGCTCGATCATCAGGCCAACGGCTTGCAGCAACATCTTAATATCAGCTATCTCAGTCGCGCCGAGCGCGACCTGCTTCGCCACAGCCTTCACGTAGTCAAGAAATTCAAAGAGTGGCTGGGCTATCACTATCAGATCAGAGATTAAGGAGCGAGCGCCCAGAAGCTAGAATCTATGACCTAGAAACTAACGCCGTGGCACTCGATACACGCTATGAATATTTTACGACGCTGGTGGTACCAACATAAACTCAAGGCCAGTCCCTATCAGGCGCTGTTCGAGAACTATCAGGGCGATGAGCTGGTCTCGCTGGACTGCGAGACCACCAGCCTGGATCCCCACAGTGCCGAGCTGGTCACCATTGCCGCCACCCGAATCAAGGCCAACCGGATCCTCACCAGCCAGTCGATTCACCTGACCCTGCGTGCGCCGGTCAGTCTTGATGCCGACTCAATCGCCATCCACAGGATCCGTCACCAGGACCTTCAGGAAGGACTTGATGAGCGCCAGGCACTTACCGAGTTACTGGAATTCATCGGCAACCGGCCGCTGGTCGGCTACCATATCCGCTATGATAAAACGATCCTCGATCGCTACTATCAACGCCTGTTCGATTTTTCCCTGCCCAACAAAATGGTAGAGGTCAGCCACCTCTACCATGAAAGGCTTGAACGGCTGCTGCCCAATGCCTATTACGACCTCAGCCTAGAAGCCATAAGTCGTCACCTGGATCTGCCAGTCTCGGACCGCCACGATGCATTGCAAGATGCCATTACTGCCGCCCTGATTTATGTCCGGCTCAAGCATGGCGACATCCCGACCCTGCGTTCCGCCTGATCCCAGAACTCCCTCCAACACCTTGCGCGGTGCAAGGTTTTTAATGCAAACGTTATGTAACTTATACCTTGCCACAATAAATTCCCAACTCTCATCCTAAAGTCTAATTGTGGCTAGCTGCGATCTGTCGGAAGTTAGTATTACACAACAAGAATTATCCGGTCCGGTACGGACATTGACGGAACACAAGGAGAATAGAATGAGTGAGGTTCATATATATCCAGTACACAAGGATATTGCTGCTAACGCCCACGTGACTGACGAGCAATACCGCGAGATGTATCAACAGTCGGTGATCAACCCGGCAGGCTTCTGGCGCGAGCACGGCCAGATTGTTGACTGGATTAAGCCTTTTACCCAGGTCAAGAACACCTCCTTTGACACCGGCCATGTCAGCGTTAAATGGTTTGAAGACGGTACCCTGAACGTGTCCGCCAACTGTCTCGACCGCCACTTGGCTACCCGCGGTGACCAGGCCGCGATTATCTGGGAAGGTGACGACCCGTCTGACGATGCCACCTTGACCTACAACGAGCTATACGAGGAAGTCTGCAAATTTGCCAATGCACTGAAAAGCCAGGGCGTACGCAAAGGCGACGTTGTCTGCCTCTACATGCCGATGGTAGCCGAAGCCGCTATTGCCATGTTGGCCTGTACCCGTATCGGGGCCGTCCACACTATCGTCTTTGGCGGTTTCTCGCCGGAGGCACTGGCCGGGCGTATTATTGATTCCAACGCCAAGGTCGTCGTGACGGCTGACGAGGGTGTCCGTGGCGGCCGTGCCGTCCCGCTGAAGAAAAATGTCGATGACGCGCTGGCCAATGACGACGTGACCACTGTTGAAAAAGTACTGGTACTCAAGCGTACCGGTGGTGAAGTCGAATGGAATGACACCCGCGATGTCTGGTGGCACGATGCGACAGCCGTTGCCTCTGCACACTGCGAACCGGAAGAAATGAATGCTGAAGATCCATTGTTCATCCTTTATACCTCAGGCTCAACCGGCAAACCGAAAGGCGTGCTGCATACCACCGGTGGCTATCTGGTCTATGCGACAATGACCTTCAAGTATGTCTTCGACTACCAGGAAGGCGATGTTTACTGGTGTACGGCTGATGTCGGCTGGATCACTGGTCATAGCTATTTGGTTTATGGCCCGCTGGCCAACGGCGCAACCACCCTGCTATTTGAAGGCGTGCCGAACTATCCGTCCACCAGCCGAATGAGCGAAGTGGTCGACAAGCACAACGTCAACATCCTCTATACCGCCCCGACGGCAATCCGTGCCCTGATGGCCAAAGGTGACCAGGCGATTGAAGGCACCCACCGTTCATCGCTGCGTATCATGGGATCGGTCGGTGAGCCGATCAACCCGGAAGCATGGGAATGGTATCACCGCACCATCGGTGACAGCCGCTGTCCGATTGTCGATACCTGGTGGCAAACCGAGACCGGCGGGATCCTCATTACCCCACTACCTGGCGCCACCGAGCTGAAACCTGGCTCTGCAACCCGACCTTTCTTCGGTGTCCAGCCTGCTATTGTTGATAACATGGGTAATATCCTTGAGGGAGCAACCGAGGGTAACCTGGTGATGATTGACTCGTGGCCGGGCCAGATGCGCACCCTGTGGGGCGATCATGACCGTTTCGAGCAAACCTACTTCTCGACCTTCCAGGGGATGTACTTCACCGGTGACGGTGCCCGTCGCGACGAAGACGGTTACTACTGGATCACCGGACGTGTCGATGACGTACTGAATATTTCCGGCCACCGTATGGGCACCGCGGAAATTGAATCGGCCCTGGTTGCCTTCGACAAGATTGCCGAAGCTGCCATCGTCGGTGTTCCGCATGACATCAAGGGACAGGCCATTTATGCCTATATCACCCTCAACAACGGCGAGGTACCCAGCGCCGAACTGCACAAGGAAGTGAAGGAGTGGGTACGCAAGGAGATCGGCCCGATTGCCACACCGGACTTCCTCCACTGGACCGATGCCCTGCCGAAGACCCGCTCCGGTAAGATCATGCGACGTATTCTGCGCAAGATCGCCACTGGCGACACCGGTACCCTGGGAGATACTTCGACCCTGGCCGATCCGAGCGTGGTCGACAAACTTATCGCCGAGAAGCAAAAAGTCCTTTAGCCTTTTCTCGGCCACACGATCAAAGCCGCCTTCGGGCGGTTTTCTTGTTAAATGTCAAAATTTCCAGTCAGATCGCGCACTTCTGTCTGCAAGCAGGCTACACTACCCGGCACCCAGCCTCTATCACTCTCCACATTGGTATTCAGGAATGTGATAAATGAAACAAGTCCACAACGAAAAGCGTGGGCTACGCCACAACTTGGATGCACAGGGCTGAACTCTGCGAATAAACTGCCGTCTAATTCAACAATCTCCAGAATACAGCGTACACGTGTCCACATAAAATTGTGGTGATTAGACCAGTATTTTGCTGCGATTTGCGTTGAATTCACTATAATTGCTCACCAAGCATGTTTTGGCAGCAGAATTGAGACACACGGGAAGCAAGGTTGCAGTTACCTGCACGTTGTTAGAGTAAAACCTCAAAAAACAAGTGATATAACGTCAAGATGTCGACCGTTCAACGAATTTTACTTATCAATGGACCTAACCTGAACTTATTAGGTCTCAGAGAGCCCGGCCACTACGGCCAGCAAACACTGGCTCAAATCGTTTCGAGTTTAACTGCCAAAGCAACCGAACTGGGCGTAGAGCTAGACCACATTCAATCTAACGCCGAGCATGAGTTGATTGATGCTATCCACAGTGCCCACGGCAAGGTGGACTTTATCATTATCAATCCGGCCGCTTTCACGCACACCAGCGTAGCGATCCGCGATGCCCTGCTCGGGGTCCAGATCCCGTTTATTGAAGTGCATCTGTCTAACGTCCATGCCCGAGAGCCGTTCCGCCATCACTCCTACCTGTCCGATAAGGCAGTCGGGGTGATTTGTGGTCTAGGCCCGGACGGATATGAATTCGCCCTGAATGCAGCTGTACGACGCCTGCATTCAGAAAGCTAAATGAACAACATAAAGAGAAAGATAAATGGATATTCGTAAGATCAAAAAGCTAATCGAACTGGTAGAAGAGTCTGGTATCTCGGAGCTTGAGATTTCTGAAGGCGAAGAGTCTGTACGCATCAGCCGTAATTCAACAGTAGCCACTGTTGCCGCGCCAGCTCAAGTTGTTGCTGCAGCTCCAGCAGCGCCTGTTGCTGCTCCTGCACCAGCAGCCGCACCTGCAGCCGCTGAAGCACCGGCAGCACCAGCAGCCCCTGCTGGCCACCAGGTTCTTTCTCCAATGGTAGGTACTTTCTACCGTGCCCCAAGCCCTGAAGCAAAAGCATTTGTTGAAGTCGGCCAGAGCGTCAATGTTGGCGATACGCTATGTATCGTTGAAGCAATGAAGATGATGAACCAAATCGAAGCTGACAAGGCGGGTACTGTGGTTGCTATTCTTGCTGAAGACGGCGATGCAATCGAGTTCGACCAGCCACTAGTTATCATCGAGTAACCGGGGCGCCCTATGTTAGATAAATTAGTTATCGCCAACCGAGGCGAAATTGCGCTACGTATATTGCGTGCGTGTAAAGAGCTAGGGATCAAAACCGTAGCGGTTCACTCAACGGCTGACCGCGATCTTAAACACGTACTTCTGGCTGACGAATCAGTTTGTATCGGCCCGGCTAGAGGTACCGACAGCTACCTGAACATTCCGCGCATTATCAGTGCGGCGGAAATTACAGGCGCGGTGGCTATCCACCCGGGTTACGGCTTCCTGTCCGAAAATGCTGATTTTGCCGAGCAGGTTGAACGTTCTGGCTTTATCTTCGTTGGCCCAAAAGCAGAAACCATCCGCATGATGGGTGACAAGGTATCAGCAATCAACGCCATGAAGAAAGCCGGTGTACCTTGTGTTCCGGGTTCTGATGGTCCGCTGGATGATGATGAGATCAAGAACAAGTCGTTTGCCAAGCGCATCGGCTACCCGGTGATCATCAAGGCATCCGGTGGCGGCGGCGGTCGTGGTATGCGTGTTGTTCGCACCGAGGCCGAGCTGTCTGAAGCGATCGCCATGACCCGTGCCGAAGCCAAAGCGTGTTTCGGCAATGACATGGTATACATGGAGAAGTACCTGGAAAACCCTCGCCACATCGAGGTTCAGGTTCTGGCAGACGGTCAGGGCAATGCTATCCACCTGGGCGAGCGTGACTGTTCTATGCAGCGTCGCCACCAGAAAGTAGTGGAAGAAGCGCCGGCACCGGGTATCACCGAAGAGATGCGTAAGTACATCGGTGAGCGCTGTACGCGTGCATGTATCGAAATCGACTACCGCGGCGCGGGTACCTTCGAGTTCCTGTACGAGAACGGCGAGTTCTATTTCATTGAAATGAACACCCGTATCCAGGTAGAGCACCCAGTGACCGAGATGGTTACCGGTGTCGACCTGATCAAAGAGCAGCTGCGTATTGCTGCCGGTCAGCCGCTGTCGTTCAGCCAGAGTGACATCCAGGTTCGTGGCCATGCGGTTGAATGTCGTATCAACGCCGAAGATCCAGAGCGTTTCCTGCCTTGTCCGGGTAAGATTGAGCGTTTCCACGCACCGGGCGGTATGGGGATCCGTTGGGAATCTCACATCTACACCGGCTACTCGGTACCACCACACTACGATTCAATGATTGGCAAGCTGATTGCCTTCGGCGAAAACCGTGACGTGGCGATCTCGCGCATGCGCAACGCGCTGGGTGAAGCAATCATCGACGGTATCAAGACCAACATTCCTCTGCAGCAAGAAATTATGGCAGATGAAAACTTCCAGCATGGTGGTGCCAATATCCACTATCTCGAGAAGAAGCTCGGTCTGCAGTAATTACTGACTGTATGATACAAAGGCTGCCAGACAGGCAGCCTTTTTTCGTTCTGTTATAGCCAATTTGATGTGGTTTGTTTCTAGCACTAACCCCTGAGTTTTGCCACAATACCCCACCTTTATTTGTATGAACAATGCGCACTCTCAGTATTATCAACCTCTTCTCTGAGTAGTGTTGCTGATTGACTGGAGACTTCGGCATGAAGACGCTCTCTGCTCGCTACCGCCAGGCCCATAAGGAAGCCAAATGGGCAATCGGCCTCGCCCTGGCCTACTTCCTCTGGTGGTACTGCTCGGCCTACGCGTTCGCACCAAGCAACGTGCACGAGACCTTACCGCAGCTATATTGGGGCTTTCCGCTCTGGTTCCTGCTGGCCTGCATTATCGGTCCGGTGATCTTTACCCTGCTATGTGGCCTGATGGTGAAGTACGTCTACCGGGATATGTCTCTGGATTTTGACAAGGACACCCCGGATGAATAGTCAGCTACTAATTCCGCTTATCGTCTATTTGGCAGCCGTATTCGGCCTGGCCCTGTTTACCCGCCGACACCACCAGCGCGGCAAGGGCTTCCTCAATGAGTATCTGGTCGGCAACCGCAGTATGGGCGGTTTTGTCCTGGCCATGACACTGGCGGCCACCTATGCTAGCGCCAGCTCCTTTATCGGTGGCCCGGGTGCCGCCTACAAAATGGGGCTGGGCTGGGTCTTGCTGGCCATGATCCAGCTCCCTGCCGCGTGGCTCACACTGGGGGTACTCGGCAAGAAGTTTGCTATCGAGGCCCGCCGCTACAACGCCCTGACCCTCAACGACATCCTCTACGCCCGCTACAAGAACCGGGCCGTTGTTATCTTTGCCTCGTTGGCCCTATTGCTGGCCTTCTTTGGCACCATGGTAGTGCAGTTTGTCGGCGGTGCCCGCCTGCTGCAAACCGTCACCGGACTGTCTTATTCCCACGGCCTGATGCTGTTTGCCGTCACGGTCGGTCTGTATACCACTATCGGCGGCTTTCGTGCCGTGGTGATGACTGACACCGTTCAGGGCGTCATGATGATTATCGGTACCATCGCCCTGCTAGCCGGCATTGTGCACGCCGGGGGCAGTGTCGGCGAACTGGTGACCGAATTGCATCATATCGACCCCGCGCTGGTCACACCGTTCGGCCCGGACAACTTTCTCTCCCAACCCTTCATGCTCAGCTTCTGGGTTCTGGTCTGTTTCGGGGTGATCGGCCTGCCACATGCGGCGATACGCTGTATGTCGTATAAAGACAGCCGCTCGCTACACAAGGGAATGGTGATCAGTACCGCCATGGTTGCCTTCCTGATGCTGGGCATGCACCTGGCCGGCGCGCTTGGCCGTGCCATCGTGCCCGATATTGCCAGCCCGGATCAGATCATGCCGACGCTGATGGTAACCGTACTGCCCCCTGTCGTCGCCGGGATCTTTCTGGCCGGCCCGATGGCCGCGATTATGTCGACCATCGACTCGCAGCTGATCCAGGCCTCGGCAACGCTGTTCAAGGACCTGTACCTCAACTACATCAACCCCAAAGCCGCTGAGGGGCCGGAAGCCGAATCCCGCCTGCCTAAACTGTCGCTATGGGTAACCGGTATTTTCTCGGCCTTGGTCTTTGTCGCCGCCACCAACCCGCCAGACATGATTATCTGGCTCAACTTGCTCGCCTTCGGCGGTATGCAGGCCGTGTTCCTGTGGCCACTGGTTCTCGGGCTGTACTGGAAAAAAGCCTCTGCCACCGGGGCGTTCGCCTCTATGGTAACCGGCCTTGGCTGCTACATCGGTCTATCGCTGGTCAAGCCGGATCTGGGGGGGATGCACGCTATCGTCCCGACATTACTCCTTAGCCTGGTGACCTTTGTACTCGGCAGTCTGGCCAAACCCGTTTCGGCACCTAGCCCGCAACATCAGCTCTAAACCTTATGTTTTACCCGCAAGATAGCACCATTTGGTGCTATCTTTTCCCTGACCAAACTCACCGGACACGAAGCCTCAGACCGACGAAGTAGATGCGGGCTGACTAAATTTTATGCTAGACTCCGCGTCCTTGAACCGTAGCCAAACATTGAAGCGAATTAACCCATGCCTTGGATTCAAATTAAACTGAACGCAACAGCTGAGAATGCTGAAGCTATTGGCGATATGCTGATGGAAGAAACTGGCGCCCTGTCCGTGACATTCCTCGATGCGCAAGACACACCGGTATTCGAGCCGCTACCCGGTGAAACCCGCCTCTGGGGTGATACCGATGTGATCGGTTTGTATGATGCCGAAGCTGACATGGATTTCGTGCTCAGCATGCTGAAAAACAGCCCACTGATTGCCGAAGACTTCGCCTACAAAGTTGAGCAACTGGAAGACAAGGACTGGGAACGTGAGTGGATGGAAAACTTCCACCCAATGCGTTTCGGCCGTCGCCTGTGGATTTGCCCGAGCTGGCGTGAAGCCCCGGAGCCGGATGCGGTGAATGTATTGCTGGATCCGGGCCTAGCCTTTGGTACCGGTACCCACCCAACCACCTCCCTGTGTCTGGAGTGGCTCGACGGTCAGGATCTCACTGGCAAAACCGTTATCGACTTCGGCTGTGGCTCGGGTATCTTGGCCATTGCAGCCATCAAGCTAGGTGCGGCCAAAGTGATCGGTATCGATATTGACCCGCAGGCTATACTCGCCTCGCGTGACAACGCTGAGCGCAATGGCGTTTCCGACCAGCTTGAGCTGTACCTGCCAAAAGATCAGCCAGACAATATTCAGGCTGATGTCGTCGTTGCCAACATTCTTGCCGGTCCGCTACGCGAGCTTTCGCCTGTGATCAAAAGCCTGGTCAAGACTGGCGGCGATCTTGCCATCTCCGGTGTGCTGGAAAGCCAGGCAGAAGACGTTGCTTCCTACTATAGCGACGAGCTAAACCTGGACCCGATCACAGCCCGGGAAGAATGGTGCCGAATTGCGGGCCGCAAGGCCTAATCACCAAATATTTAAGACAAATTTATTGTGCAAGAAATAGCCAATCGATTGAAAAACATGCAGTTTTGCAAATCAAAAACTAAATGCTCAATTATTGGCCTTTTCAGAAAGGGAAAAAATGCGTAAAATGCGCGCCCTTACTGGCACAGTCAGGAACAGACGTTTGAAGATCGGTCCATATCAACTTAAAAACCAGCTGATAGTCGCGCCAATGGCGGGTGTGACCGATCGGCCATTTCGTGAACTATGCCTGCGCTACGGGGCAGGAATGGCTGTAAGCGAGATGATGTCTTCAAATCCAGATCTATGGAAAACGTCTAAGTCCCAGAACCGGATGGTTCACGAAGGCGAATCGGGCATCCGCTCGGTTCAGATTGCCGGTGCCGATCCGAAGCTAATGGCTGAAGCGGCACAATTCAGTGTTGAGAACGGTGCGCAAATCATCGATATCAACATGGGCTGTCCGGCCAAAAAGGTCAACAAGCGGCTTGCCGGTTCGGCACTGCTGCAATATCCCGAGCTGATCGAAGAGATTCTTCGGACCGTGGTGGATGCCGTTGACGTTCCTGTTACGCTGAAAACGCGTACAGGCTGGGATCTTGATAACCGTAACTGTGTCTCTATCGCACAGCTTGCCGAGCAGTGTGGCATTCAGGCGCTGGCCCTTCACGGCCGCACCAAGGCTTGCATGTACAAAGGCGAGGCAGAATACGACTACATCAAAGCAGCGAAAAAGGCGGTGTCTATCCCGGTGATCGCTAACGGTGATATCGACTCTCCGGAAAAGGCGCGCTATGTACTGGATTATACCGGTGCCGATGCTTTGATGATTGGCCGGCCTGCACAGGGAAGGCCGTGGATTTTCCAGGAAATCCACCATTACTTAACAACTGGCGAACACCTGCCTGCTCCGTCCATGGATGAAGTGGGTGGCATTATGCTGGGCCATGTTCAGGAGCTTCACCGTTTCTACGGGGAATATCTGGGGTTACGCATCGCACGTAAACACGTGTCTTGGTACCTGAAAGAGCATGCACCTGCTGGTGATTTTCGCCGGACCTTCAACGCTATCGAAGATGCCCAACAGCAACTCGATGCGCTGCAAGGCTACTTCGAAAACGTTGCATAAATACTAGAAGAGCTTACAGAATATGTTCGAACAAAATCTGACTTCCGAAGCATTAACAGTGACAACTGTAACTTCACAGGACCAAATCACACAGAAGCCACTACGTGACTCTGTCAAAGCGTCGCTTAAAAACTACCTTGCTCAGTTAAACGGTCAGGAAGTCGATGATCTGTACGAGCTAGTACTTGCTGAAGTTGAACAGCCGCTACTAGACACCATCATGCAGTACACCCGCGGTAACCAGACTCGCGCAGCAACTATGATGGGTATCAACCGCGGTACACTTCGCAAGAAGCTGAAAAAATACGGCATGAACTAATTTAGGTTCACCCTGTTACCAAAGGCCTGGCATTATGTCAGGCCTTTTCTGTTTTTAAGACAACACGCCTCCCTCTTTGAACCATACTCCCTCTTTGTACGTATAAGCTCTGATAACAACAAAGCAATAAGACGAGGGTTAACCAATGAAGACAGTACAACGCTTTCTTTCCTACTCACTGAGTGCTTTATTCCTACTCACCCTATCAGGCTTGGCCGTTGCCACTCATCACGAGAAACCAAAGATCAACCTGGTCGAGGTTGCTGCCACCAACAGTGACTTTCAAACCCTGGTGATGGCAATACGGGCATCGGGTCTGAGCGGCACGCTGGAAGGGAAAGGACCGTTTACCATGCTGGCACCGACTGACGATGCCTTCAATAAATTGCCGGAAGGGGCGCTGGCCGAGCTGCTCAAGCCTGAAAACAAAGAACAGCTTCAGGCCCTGCTCAAATATCATGTCCTGCCCGGTGCCATTTCCTCCAAGGAAGTCGGCATGCTGAAACTCCCCAAAACTCTGCAGGGGGGAACGGTAACCATCGAGAATGGCGAGGATAGCGTGACAGTCAATGGGGCTAAGGTCATTGCCGGAGGAATAGAAGCCAGCAACGGCATTATCCACATTATCGACACTGTGCTGATCCCGAAAGAATAGTCCATCAAAAAGCTTCGCCGAGGCGAAGCTTTTTTATCTCAATAACAGATATAACGACTTATAAGTAGTCGCACAGGTAGGCCGTCGTATCCGTGACTTTGACCTGGAAGGAGGAATCACCCGGTACCTCGAAATCGTCACCGGCATTATAGGTTTCCCACTCGATATGCCCCGGCAGCTTCACTGTTAGCGCACCTTTGACCACTGTCATGCGCTCCGGCGCAGCCGTCCCGAAAGTATATTCACCCGGTACCATTACCCCAACGCTGGTATGCTCGCCCTGGGTTTCAAAGCCAATCGACTTGACCTGACCATCAAAGTATTCATTTACATTTAACATGACATTCCCTATCAATAACTACGTGATAGTTCGAAGCTATCACAGTTTGACCGCTTTCCCAACTATGGCAACTGGATAGGTCGCTCCTCTTTGCACCAGTGAGTACCTGAATCAGGTTTGACTACCTTCCTCCTGCGCTCCCGCAAGAGAGCAATGACCGAGCATGCCACAGGGTATATCCCTAATACAAAACCCTGCGACAGACTGTTCT